>JBGTCS010000260.1:0-6497 GCA_041748715.1 Pyrinomonadaceae bacterium
CGAATGCCTCGAGATAAAACTTTTTTCCCATTTTCCCGTCGGCTAAATAATATTCTGAAATTATAGGAAATACTTGATCGATTGTAACACCGGGGTAACTCGGCTCATGGTTGGGCGGAGCTTCATAAAATGTCTTATGGGAGTCATCGGTCTCGGAGCTTGAGCCAAGTTCTTGGATATTAGTAGACTCAATCTCTGTTGTTTCAGATGGAGCAGAACAGGAATTTGAAAATAAAAATAAACAAAAAGTAATTAGAAGAAATTTCATGCCTTCACCACCAAGATAGGCAGAATTACAGCACCTTTATTAGGCGAACGCAATGATTTTATTTCGAACCTAGGAGTCTGTCGGCTTAACGGGTTGAGCAGCGGCACTGGGGCGGTAGCTGGTGGGGTCGGCTTCGGGCAACAATTCCAGTTCAGGATTTGTTGATAACATAGTTTTAGCCGGAAACCGGTGATAGCCGTCCAAAAAGTGCCTTTTCGACCCAAAAAGCTCATTTGGCCGCAAAAAGTGTGGATCCGCGGCTCTCTCAAGCTGTTTGGAAGCGGGTTTGCCCGCGGAACAGCTTCAGCAGGTTGTGAGTCAGACAGATCAAACTCCACTCGGCTTCGTTTTTATCGAGGCCGCGGAAGGAGAAGCGGCGGAAGCCTCTGACTTCTTTGATCTGGCCAAAGACCGGTTCGGGGAGCGTTTTCCTTTTTGCGTATATCGCCCGGCCGCTTTCGGTTTTCAATTTCTCACGCATTCGGGCGGCCACGTCGAGGTCCAATTCGTTTGGCGGCGGCGACTCGGTGGCCGGGTCGTCCGTTACCTCTGCCTTTTTTTCGCGATTCGGCGGCACGTAAAGATCGACATCCTTTATCGCTTCGCTGCTCACCGCCGCCGTACTGAAATAGCCCGCGTCGGCTGATGCTTTTTCGGGCAGACGGCCCGTATTTGTTTTGACTTTTTCCAATACCGGTACTAACTGCTTCTTGTCGTTGGTCTCTTGTGTCAGCGTGGCCGCGACGATGATTTGCGCCTTGTCGTCGACGGCGGCCTGGGCGTTGTACGATTGCTCGAAGCCGCCCGTCGCCCCGTCCTTCATGATTCGCGATTCCGGGTCGGTGAAGTTGCGCTGGGCACTTGGCTCCGGCTTGGCTTCTTCCACGTTCACCACTTTAGGCGCTCTCCCGGGGGTCTTCTTGCCTGTCTCTTCTTCACGGCGTTTTCGTTCGGCAAGCTTTGCCTCGACCTCCGCCGCCTTTGCCTTTGCCCGCTCCTTCGCCTCCTCTTCCAAAGAGGCTTTGGCCTCCCGAATCTTCTCAAGCCGACTCTCTCGCCGGGCCAGTTCAGCCGGCAGCTCGTCTCCCCGCACGCCCTTGCCATACGCTGCGTCTTCAGCCGCGTCCGTCTCCGCTGCATCCTTCAATAAACGCTCAACCTCCGCCTCCAACTCCTTCTCTTTCTCGCACATCCGCTCGTAGCTCATCGCCTTGTGCTTCGATGCATTTGCCCTGAATTTGCTCCCGTCTATTGATACATGACCCAGCTTAACCAGCCCCGCCCGCTCACACATCTTCAGTACCTGCACAAACAACCCCGCCAATTCCTGCAAATGCACCCGCCGAAAGCTCGCGATACTGTCGTGATCCGGATGATGATTGCACGCCAATACCCGAAACGCCACATCCTCGTGTGTCGCCTTCTCCATTTTGCGCGACGACACCCGCCCGATGCAGTACCCGTATACCAGCAGCTTTACCATCATCAACGGATGATACGGCGGACGCCCTCGCCCGTCACCTCGCTCGTAATGCCCCGTGATCCCACTCAAATCCAATTCGTCCACCACATCGCTGATAAACAACGCCAAATGACCCTCCGGTAACCACTCCCGCAAATCCGGCGGCATCAGCAACTTCTGCTCCGGGTCATACCTCAAATAGACTCTGCTCATACCCTCTATTATAATCCTTCTCGTTATTTTTAACGTCAGATATTGAAAGGATTACTCCGACAGACTCCTAGGGTTCCGGTCGCAAAAACACTGGACCGAAAATCTTCCAAGCTCTGGCCGGCACCAGTCGAAATCGTCTCATCTGCCGAATCAGTCTCGCCCTCGGATTGAAGCGATGTATCGGGCTCTGCCCCGATCGGTGCAAACGCACTGATGCCGCCGTTGCCCATCGGGTTCCACTTTACCTTTTCGATGGCAGCATAGAGGATTCGCTTATCAGCAGTAAATTGCTGTAGTGCTCCGATACCGGCACCGGTTCGAATGATTGCGGCAAGATCGCCGTCCTGCATTTGCTCGTCGACAAATTTTTTTAGCGCCCGGCGTGTCTGATAAGCGCTTTCGAATGAAAGCGACAGATCATCGACAACGAGCGCGATCGTCCTGCGAATCTGCTCCGGCCGAAGAACGGCCTGCGGGATCGGAATAGCGTTCTTGTCGGCCTTATTTGGTTTTTCGGTTATGGTCCTTGTTGCCGAAACAAATGAGAAATTTGTGATCTTTTGTTTTTCGCCGTTCTCGTATATCTCAATTTCTTCGGGCTTTAGATCGATCACGACTTTTCCCCTGGAATCCGTGATCGTGACGTCTACCTGGATCAATGTGGTCGAGATCCTTACCACGTCGGATTCGGTCGCCGGTGTCGGCGTCGGGGCCGGTTTGGCGTCCTGTGCGAACGAGGCTACGGTACCCATAAGACAAAACGTAACGGCGGGTAGATACTTCTTCATCTTAAGAAACGACTGGCAATCTATTTTTACACGGTTCGCCGACAAAAGCCGGAAATCATTCTCAATAAACGACCTCAAATTGCACAAATTGACTCGCTATCTTCTTTTTGTTGCTGTCAGAGTCATCCCTAACAAGTATTTGCAGCACATACTCGCCGCGAGGCATTTCTGTACCGAGAATCATCGTCCTGCTCAACCGGATACGCTCCGCATTGGACTGGCCCGTCAAATCAACCGGAAAATCGTCTCCATTCGAAACCAGCTTCCCGTCGAAAAAAAGCCTTACTTTTGCCCTCAGCAACGGGCTTTTTCCTACCTGGCCTTGCGCGTTGTAGATGTCGACCCCATAACGCAATACGGTGCCGGCCATGAATTTGCCAATCGCCGTATTGCCAGCCGGATCGGTCGTAACCTGCCCACCCTTTGGATCGAGCAGCCGCTGGTATTCCTCGACAGTCATGTTTTCAAGCAGAATACCTGAAAGCGCTAATCGCTTGTTTTGCAGGTCGGGAACGATGAGAAACTGGCTCGCCGTCCCGATATTTCCGCCCTGAGTGTCCCGCAATGCGACGCGATACTGGTAGGCTCCCGGCTTGGTCACTGGAAAAGTAAATCGGTAAACAAACCCTCCGGACATGAATTTGTCAGTATCCGCAGCGGCAAAGTGTACCGTGTAGCTCTTCGCCAATTTGTCGACCGGCTTGCCGTCGCGGCCATAGTTCACGGCCAGAATCTCAAACTCAGCCTTTTTCCTTCCATCGGGCTGATCTGTAAACTTCATTCCACCGCCGTCGATGTGTAGAAGCGAAGTTACATACGAACCGCTGGTGCGATCATTTCCGAAAAGTGTGGTAAGCCGCAATCCGATCCCACTTTCGGCAAACGGCGAAACGAGTGCAGCCTCAAGCTGCTGCTCAGGCGCCAGTTTTGGCTGCACCGTCGGGGCCGATCCGGTGGCAAAATTAAAAAATCCGCTTCGATAGCGCGTGTTAACGCCTTTACGGCTGACCTTGACCTCGAGTTTGTTAAACCTGCGCGTTTTGGGGTCGAAAGTGTCCGAATCCGGCTCGTAACCGACAAGATAATAGCTCTGATCGTCGAGCACGCGTCGTACGCCATCGCTAAGGTCATTTGTGTTCTTGATCGTAAAACCGCCGGTCTTTTCGGTCAGGTAAACAAGTCCGCCCTGAGTTACAAAGAGAAGTCGACTCTGTGCCTTGAGCCTATTCGATAACGCCTGGGGTCTGAAGTCGGTTATTTTGTCGGCAGCGGTATATCCCGTTGTTTGAAGCCCGCGCGGATCGACCGCGTAAAAAACCACTGACGCCCGGGTTGCCTGTTCGATGATCGGATCGATCGTGTCTGTCACGGAATACCCGCGGGTCAAATCAATACCATCGGAAAACAGGATCACCGATTTACGGCCAGGCATTTCCTTTAATCTACTGACTGCGTAGGACATCGTTGCTAAATAGCCTTTCGCAATAATGCCGGTCCTAAAGTCCTTGAATGAATTGTGAAAATTCTTGTCATTCTCTACATCAGCGCCGGTTGAGAAGGGATCAATCGGATCCTGCGCGGTCTGCCCGCCTGTGCCCATCAGGTTGTATCTGATCTTGTCGATTGCCGCATTTAGCACCCGCTTATCGGTTGTAAAGTTCGCGAGAGCTCCGATGCTCTGGCCCGTCAAAATGATCGCGACCAGGTCGCCCTCCTGCATTTGTTCGGCCACGAACTTTCTTAGTGTTCGCTTGGTAAAGTAAATGCTCTCAAACGACAGCACGAAATCATCGACCACAAGGGCGATCGTCCGGTGAACCTGTTGCCGCTGCAAACGGGCGGCTTGGCCCGGTATCGCGATATCTTCTTTGGCCGTTGCCTTGTCCACGACCGCTCGGGAAACCGAAACGAATTTGAAATGCGTGATATTTTGCTTTTGGCCGTTCTCATAGATCTCGATCTCATCGCGTTTGAGGTCGGACACGGCCTTTCCCCCTGCGTCGGTTACCGACACGTCGACCTGGATGAGATTGGTTGAAATCTTGACGACATCGTTGTCAACCGGCGGGGCTGTCGGGCGCGGTGCAGGTTTACCATCTTGCGCCGAACAGTGTGCGACGAGTACAAAAATGGCCGCAAGAGTAAGTGTAAACTTTTTCATAAGACATCCTCCGGAAATTGGAATCTGTTCCAGCGGTTCCATTCCATTAGACGATCAACGATTCCCCCACGGGACTAAGTAATTTCAGGTTGGCCCGATTGGAAAGAACACACCGATATCTGGCATTTTCAGCAATCAGCGTGCCGTTGCCGGCCCGAATCCCAAATTATGATAGGAATGCCCTTTTAACTACAGGATGTTGCGTGGATTGTGATCGGAAAGACTTATCTCGCGGTAGCGCGATTTCCCAACTCCTGCCCCAAACCGTAAGGCTAATATGCCAGATAGTTTAATACGGTACTTCCCGCCTTTTCGATTTTCTCAAATTCGATCCTTATTCCAGACTCTGACGGCCGCGATCCATTCCTACTCAACAACCTCAAACTGAACAAACTGCGTCGCGATCCGCTCGTTGGCTTTGGCTAGGTCGTCGGTAACGATGATCTGAAGAATGTAATCGCCGAGCGGTATCTCGGTTCCGAGAGCGAGAGCACGGCTTGATTTAATATGTCCCATATCTTTCTGAGCCGTTAAATCAATCGGCTGCGGCTGACCATCAAGAACAAGTTTGCCGTCGCGAAAGAGCCGCATTCTGGTATGAAGAGACGGCCGTTTTGCCCCGTCGAGTTTGGCGTTATAGACATCATAACCATATCGCAGCACCAAACCACGCTTAAACCGGCGAAGCGCCGTATCGCTCATCGGATTCGACGGCACCGCTCCGCCATTCGGGTCAGACAGCATTTTCCACTCGTCGGCGGCTGTAAATCCTGCATAGGCCAACCCGCGGGCGTCAACGGTGTAAAAGACCACCGACGAACGATTTGCCGCATTGACGAGCTGCCTCAAAAAATCCATCACGCGCCCAGATTCCTTAAATCATGCCTCGTCCTGCTCAAACATCTTAAAGCCGTCCGAGAACAAGATCACCGATTTTCTGCCCGGCAATTCGCTCAATCCGGTGACGATATATTTCAAAGTTCCAAGCGTCCCAGTCGCAAAAACACTTGTTCGAAAATCCTCAAGGCTTTGACCGGCACCGGTCGTAATGGTTTCCTCAGACGGCTCTTCGCCTTCCGTCGCTTGTAACGATGTGTCGGGCGGCGATTCGATCGGAGCAAAAACGCTGATGCCGTCGGCTCCCAACGGATTCCATTTAACCTTTTCTATGGCAGCATAGAGAATTCTTTTATCCGAGGTAAATTGCTGTAGAGCACCGATCCCGGCTCCGGTACGAATAATCGCGATTAGATCCCCATCCTGCATCTGTTCATCGACAAATTTTTTAAGCGCCCGCCGAGTTTGATAGGCACTTTCGAATGACAGCGACAGATCGTCGACAACGATCGCAACCGTTCGCCTGATCTGCTCCGGACGCAGAGTTACGGGCGGCACAGGAACACCAGTTTTGTCCGTTGGGGCAGGTTTTTCCAATTCTATCCTGCTGCCGGCGACATAGGTTAGATTTGTTAACTTCTGTTTCTGACCGTTCTCATAAACCTCGATCTCGTCAAGCCGCAGGTCCGAGATAGGTTTTCCCTTTGAATCTGTGACCGTTACATCGAGCTGGATCAGATTTGTCGAAATTCTGACGACATCATCGTC
>JBGTCS010000261.1:0-3269 GCA_041748715.1 Pyrinomonadaceae bacterium
TCGGAGACTGCTCTGACCGACGAATTTCGCAAAAGATTTGGAGTTACGCCGGACGTGCCGCTGATAATCGCGGCGAGCACACATTCCCCCGAAGAAAACTGGATACTAGATGCATTTAAGGAAGTTTGGAAATCGTCGGGCGATAATCTTCCGCGGCTCTTGATCGCGCCTCGACATCCGGAGCGATTTACAGAAGTTGCAGAACTCGTTAAAAAGACAGGGTTTACATGGGTAAAGCGATCCGAGGCGGAATCGGCACGAGATAGGGCCGCTGAGATCATTTTGTTCGACAGCGTTGGTGAACTAAGATCGGCATTCCCGTTGGCAGAGATCGTTTTTGTCGGCGGCAGCCTGATCCCGCATGGCGGACAAAGTATTTACGAACCGGCATCGGCTGGCAAAGCGATCATTACGGGAGCTCACACCGAGAATTTTGAAGCGGCGGTCAAGGAGTTTTTGGAAAAAGAAGCTCTTATTCAGATGCCTCGCCTTCCGGATAAAGAAGTTACCGCGCGTCTTGTCCGCGAGTTCAAACATTTGTTGTCGAGCGCTGACACTCGAGATTCTCTTGGAACCAACGCATTCGCTGTGATGAAAAATAACCGGGGAGCGGTTGAGCGAACGCTCGAATACCTTGAGCCGCTTCTACGCGGCCGACCGCATCCATGATTTTTGTCTTCTACTTTTTGGCAGCGGTTTTGATCCTGCTCAGTTTGAGATCTTTCCTCGGCGGGATCGAATATTTGAGATATTTCAAAACCGAGATTGCGAAACCTCGATCCGCATACACGCCTTTTTTGACCATCATTGCTCCGTGCCGCGGTCTCGATGACGGACTCGCCGACAATTTACAGGCTCTTTTTGATCAGAGTTATCCCGAGCATGAAATAGTTTTTGTAGTCGACGACCTAGGGGATCCGGCTGTCGGGGTCATAAATGAGGTTTGCCGTAACTTTGCGAATCAGAGATTGAAAACAAAGTTAGTCGTCGCTCCCAAAGCGATCGGTTGCGGTCAAAAAGTTGAGAATTTGCGCGAGGCCGTTTTGCACGCCGCGAATGCATCAGAACTATTTGTTTTCGTCGATTCGGACGTCAGACCAACGAGCGATTGGCTACGGCATCTGGCGGCACCGCTTGAGGATAAAGATACGGGTGCCTCGACAGGATATCGCTGGTTCATTTCGAAACGTCCGACATTTGCATCTGAACTTCGCTCGGCCTGGAATGCTTCGATCGCATCGGCACTGGGGCCAAATTCGAGATCGAATTTCTGTTGGGGCGGTTCGATGGCGATCAGGCGCGACATTTTTGACCATCTGGATATGCGGGAAAGATGGCTCGGAACGCTGTCGGACGATCTGGCACTGACCCGGGAACTGAATCAGGCGGGCTTGCCGATCATCTTTGTTCCACAGGCCTTGACGGCATCGATCGAAGACTGCACCTGGATCGGGATGCTCGAATTTACGACGCGCCAAATAAAGATCACTCGCGTTTACGCCTCGACCCTGTGGCTACTGTCTTTTCTCGGCTCGGGACTTTTTAACGTGGTCATGATCTGGGCCTTTTTGATAGTTCTCTTCTCCGCCCAAAATGATATTGGCGTCGTCGCGGCGATCTCAACCATTATTATTGTGACGGTGCTCAGCACGGCCAAAGCCTGGCTTCGGCTAAATGCGGTCAAACTCGTGCTGACGGATCATAGCAAAAAACTGAAACGACAGTTCTGGACGCAGAACAGCCTTTGGCTGCTTTCTCCTGCGATCTTTTTTTACAATTCCCTGGCGGCGTTGTTGTCGCGCAGGTTGAAGTGGCGAGGGACCGTTTACGAATTGAAATCGCCGACTGAAACTGTCATTATTGCGGATTAGCATAAGGCGAACTTAATGAACGAACAAGACCAGCAGGCAGACACAACACCGACCCCGAATGACCTTTGGCCGGACGAGACTTCGAAGGTCGACGTTCAGAACACCGAAATTCCGTCGGTTCCCGCAAATGAACCTCTGATGGATGAGCCGTTTGAGGCTCCTTTCATTCCCGTTGCTTACACGCCCGAAACAACGGACGAAACGGTACGTCAGGGCGGACTGGCGTGGTCGGCAGGAATAGTATTTTTTGGTTCGGTCGCGTTCATGCTGTTTTTAGGATGGCTGGCCGATCTCCTTTTTGGCAGTTCGCCGTGGGGTCTTGTCGTAGGAATTGTCCTCGGATCATTGATCGGATTCATTCAGTTTTTTCGCATTTCGTCTCAGATTTTTGCTCCAAAAAAGACCGAGCCGGAGCACCGCCCATTCCTGTCACGGGACGAAGACGAACAATAAGCGGATCCGTTTTGATTTTTGCCCCGACGGCTGTAAAATGTAGGTTTGGCAATGAGCGAGGATTTTGATCCTTTGACAACTGAGAGCACTGCGACGCTGATCTCGCACCATGGAATAGTTATTCTGATGCTTGTGATCGTTGGTTTAGGGACGATCGCGGGTTTTGCGTTTGGCGGAAAGGGCTTTGGTTTTGGCGTTTTATTTGGCGGGTGCTTATCGCTCGCTAATTATTTTTGGCTTGATCGGTCAACCCGGGCGATCTTTGATCAAACGGCGGTCGCCACAACGGGCATACTGGCCGTGAAGTATATTTTGCGATATGTTGTGATCGGCCTGATCTTGCTCTTGGTCTATTGGACGGGAGTGATGCCGATCGCGGCCGTGATAGCGGGTTTATCCGCATTTGCGATTGCGGTAGTTATTCAAGGGCTGAAAAATATTATTTCCAGTTCTATATAGAAGGGATTTTACGATGTTCTTATTTTCTGAAGGCGGTGGCCACCACCAACCGCTGATCGTCGAATTTATTAATCACTATTTTGGTGAACCGGTGCATCAATTTCAGATCACCTATACCGAGCCGTTTTGGAACAAATATATTTTCACACATTTTGGGACAACGGCGGCGAATGCTTTTGGACCGTACACGGTCGAAAATGCCATTCCCTGGTATTCGATAATGTTCGTCATCGCCTGCTTACTGACAGTTGTGATTGTCAGTCTGTTGAAAGGCAAGCTTTCGGACGACGATCCTCAGCCGGGTCAGTTGACGCTCGAAGCGGGATTCCTCGCGATCAAGGATATGATCACGAGTATTATCGGCGAACGCGGCTTTAGACATTTCCCGGTTGTCGCGACATTTGGCATCTTGATCCTCGTTTCTAATCTGATGGGCCAATTCCCGATGTTCATGTCGCCGACCGCTTCGGTAAATGTGACCTTCGC
>JBGTCS010000262.1:0-2570 GCA_041748715.1 Pyrinomonadaceae bacterium
GCGGTGAGAATGGCGGTTTTGTATTTGGCGACCGGAGGGGTTTCTGCGAATGATTGAAGCGTTTGAGGTGGCCAGTGACATCAGCGAGATAAAAACAATTGCTATTGGCTCAGGGATTCGTGAAATAGGGCGATTGCGAAAACAGTTCGGCACTGGAAGATGGAGGAAACTTAAGGGCGTAGCACAGGTTAAACTCAACAATGGTAGAATTCGACTAGCTGAAATTCATTGGTATGAAGCTCACGGTATTGGCAAACGCAAAATGAAAATTAAGCGATTTTTGGACTAGATATGGCAAGTAAAGCAAACAGATTTATGCTCTGCATTAACAACGGCGGTTGCGAAGACCTGGAGATCCGCAAAGTCTATGAAGTTTTGCCGGACGACGAGGCCGCAAAAGATCGTTACGTCCGCGTTATCGACGAGTCGGGCGAAGATTATCTGTACCCCGAGGACTATTTTTACCCGGTCGAAATAGCAGCAAATATCCGCGAATCGCTGCTTCACACTGCCTAATGAAGAATCTCTTAATTGCCAACGGGCATTTGATCGACCCGGCCGCACAAGAAAACACCGGAATGTCCGTCCTGATCGAGGACGGCAAAATTGCGGCATGGCTTAAACCTGGCGAAACAGCACCCGATGACTGCGAGATCTTCGACGCCACCGGCCTGCTAGTTGCTCCCGGTTTTATCGATATGCACGTGCATTTGCGCGAACCGGGTCAAGAGCATAAAGAGACGATAGCATCGGGTTGCGCGGCGGCGGTCGCGGGCGGTTGGACATCGGTTTGTCCGATGCCGAACACCAATCCTGTCAACGATAACGCTGCGATCACGCGGTACATGATCGAACAGGCCGAGCGTGCCGGCCTCGCAAATGTCTTCCCGATAGGTGCGATCACAAAATCGTCTGACGGTTCGGAATTGGCCGAGATGGGCGAAATGAAGGCCGCCGGAGCCGTTGCGGTCTCGGACGACGGCCGCCCGGTGCCAAATGCGGGAATAATGCGTCGGGCGATGCAATATGCACGGGATTTTGACCTGCCGGTGATCGATCATTGCGAAGACAAATCATTGTCGAGCGGCGGCGTGATGCACGAAGGCAAAATTTCGCTTCTGCTCGGTCTAAAAGGGATGCCAGCATTAGCCGAAGACATCGATGTCGTCCGCGATATCATCCTCGCAAAGGAAACCGGCACGCATGTTCATATCGCCCACGTCTCAACAAAAGGTGCCGTCGAGGCCGTTCGCCGTGCAAAAGCCGAGGGCATCAAGGTCACCTGCGAGGTCACGCCGCACCATTTCACGTTGACTGATAGGGCGGTCGCAGCGGAGGACGGACACTCCTGTCCGCCCGTCTCTGCCGACTCACAAGCGGACAGGAGTGTCCGCTCTCCGTATGATACAAACACAAAAATGGCGCCGCCGCTCCGCAGCCAGGAGCATCTCGAGGCCATCATCGAAGGCTTAAAAGACGGCACCATCGACGCCATTGCAACCGACCATGCACCACACCATGCTGACGAAAAAGCACTCGAATACGATCGAGCACCTTTCGGTATCACCGGCCTCGAGACCGCCATCGGCTTGACGTTCGAGCAGTTGGTTAATAAAGGAATTATCGATCTGGCTCGATTGGTAGAGATTTGTTCGAGCAATCCCGCCCGTATATTTAAACTCGAAAACCGCGGAACGCTAAAACCCGGTTCCATTGCGGACATCACTATCATCGACCCTGAACGCGAATGGGTTTACCGTAACGCCGATTCGAGATCAAAATCAAAAAATTCTCCCTTTGACGGCCGTAAATTCACCGGCGGCGTCACGGCAACCATCGTCGGTGGCAAGATAGTTTTTCAGATATAGCAGGCCTTCGACTTTAATATTGTCGCCGGCCAGCGGATTGTTTATAACCGCATATTGTGGCAAAGTTATCAGATTAAGAGGATAAGGATAATGAAGTTTTTGGTCGCGACAGCTATCTTTTCATTTTTTTTGTCTACTAGCTTAACTGCTCAAAACAAAAGCATTTACACCAGCATAAAAATAGATGACTGCCGGACGATCGAATCGAATCCGGACGAAGGCGGATCCTACGAGGGCGAATGCCGCGGTGTCGGCGGTTATAAGGTTCGTTTGATCGAGGGCGACATTCGCCAGACGCTCGATATCATTTCCCCGGATAAAAACCGTTTTGAGCTCAATTTTTGGAATTTCTTCGGCGGTTTTTCCGCCATCGCTGAGAAGATCGAGTGGCGAACCCGATCCGGAATTCCCGTTGCTCTGATAGCCCGGTTTAATGTGGCCAAAACTGTCGACTCGTCACAAAATATTTCGTATTTAATGATCGCAAAAATCGGAAAGGCATCAGCATGCGTTACAGATGTCGTCGGACCGAAAGCTCGGCAGAATGAAATTGCGAGAAAGCTTGCCGATGCGGCATCTGCAAAACCTTGTCGCACAAAGTAAAAATAGAACAACCTGAAAATAGCTTATTGGAGATTTATAGATGGAATGGCTAGCTGACCCCCAGATCTGGATCGCTTTTGCGACGCTGACTTTGCTCGA
>JBGTCS010000263.1:0-3674 GCA_041748715.1 Pyrinomonadaceae bacterium
ATTAGCCGGGCCATTCGCCGCAAAAAGCAAGATCTGCGCGCCCTTTGATCACGATTTCGTCGTCTTCGCGCCAAATAATTTCAGTAATGCCGCCCTCGGAGTGAACGTTTACATTCCGCCCGGTTTTAAGCATGAATGAACTGAGTACGGCCGCTCCGCTTGAACAGGTTCCCGAGGCCGAGGTTTCGCCCGCGCCGCGTTCCCAAATGCGGATCTCGATATTTTCGCGATCTCGAACCTTAACCCAGACAATATTCGCCCGATCGGGAAATATCTCGTGCGTTTCCATCGAACGCCCGATATTTCGCCAATCCATACCGAAATCATCTACAAAGATACAGGCCACCGGATTGCCAATATTTACAGCCGAAAACAGATATGGCTCGCCATCGATGACAATCGGTTCGTTGACGACCGCGTCTCGGCGAGTGTCGGTCAAAACCGGGACCTCCATATTCGAGAATCGCGGTTTTCCGATCTCGGCCGCGAACCAAAATTCAGTATTGCCGATTATTTCAAGTAGATCGTAGATCTTGATCCCGCTGCGGGTTTCGAGCCTTAAAAGTTTGTCGGTCCAAATACCGCTGTGATGAAGATAAGCGACAGCACAGCGAGTACCATTGCCCGAAAATCCCGCGATGCTCCCGTCAGGATTGACGATCTCGCAAAAATAATCGGCCGACGAGCCGTCGCGTTTTTCGAGCACGGCAATCCCATCGCCGCCCACGCCGGTGTTGCGATGACAAATATCTACGGCCAGACGTTCAAGCGAAATTGACTCATCAAGCTTGTGTCGCTCGACCACGATATAGTCATTGCCGAAACCATGAAATTTACAAAAATTAATCGGATTCATTTTGGGAAATTTGTCGCAAGTAGATTTATCGCTCTATTCTGAGAATAATGCAAGCTAAAAGTTTCCCTGATGGTTGCCATAACAACTACCGGGTCATCTTTTTATTGGAATGATAGAGAAAATTGGTGTTTTGGCGGCCGCGAATATCCACGATCTCATCGGTTTGCATCTCGCCGAGCGCGGCAATGGAATCCAAGCATTTTTACCTAGTTCCCGTGAGGTTGACCATCTTGTCATTCGCGACCAGTCCTGATTTCGCAGCGGGAGAATCGTCGACGACGCGGTCCTTCACGATCCCGTCCGTCTAATCAAAGTCATTTCACCCAGTCCGCGATAAAAACATTTGTATCGCCCTCGGTTGCCGCATTTCTGTTTGATGCAAAGACCAGTTTTTTGCCATCTGGCGAAAACATCGGGAAACCATCGAACGATTCGTTATATGTGATCCGTTCGAGGCCTGTGCCGTCTACGTTTATTAAAGCGAGATCGAAATTGCGTTTGCGAGGATCGGTGGCAAAATAGTTCGTGCAAAAAATAATGCTTTTGCCGTCTGGCGTGAAATACGGTGCGAACGAAGCTGAATCAAGGTTGGTGACCTTTCGTTTATTGGACCCGTCAGCGTTCATGACCCAAATTTCAAAGGTCGTCGGCACGATCAGATGCCGGGCGAGCAAATCTTTGTACTTTTTTACATCCTCGGGCGTCGTTGGATGAGATGCACGGTAGACTATTTGTTTTGAATCGGGTGAATAGAACGCTCCGCCGTCGTAGCCAAGTTCAGTCGTCAAACGCTTGACGTTCTTGCCGTTGGCGTCCATCGAATAGAGATCAAGATCGCCATCGCGTTCGGATGTGAAGATGATCTTTTTGCCGTCGGGGCTGACCGTTGCCTCGGCGTCATAGCCGGCCGTTTTTGTCAGTTGTTTGATTTTTTTGCCGTCTGGCGTCGCCGTAAAGATATCGTACTCGGGATAGATCGCCCAGACATATCCTTGTGAAAAGTCCGGGTTCGGAGGGCATTCTTTGCTGCCAAGATGGGTCGAAGCGTAAAGGATATTTTTGCCCCTGTTTGTAAAGTAGGCACATGTCGTTCGCCCGTCGCCGTTTGATATCATCCGCGTATCGGACCCGTCGATATTCATCATGTAGATCTGATCACAACCGCGTCCGTCCCGTTTTGATTGAAAGGTCAACTTCTTTCCATCCGGGGAAAAATAAGCCTCTGCATTCTCGCCGCCAAACGTAAGCTGCTTTATATTATTCAAATGCCGTTCACCGGTTATGGCCAACGAATTATCCTGGGCCGAGATGTTCGACATGCTTGCAACAAGGACGATGATCGTAAAGTACAACTTTTTCATAAATTCGATTATATTATTAAAACCGAACAAAAACGCATCCGAAATGGGCAGTTTATCGAAACGCTACTTCGAGTTCAGCTAAAATACCATGGATCGGATGCCAATGTTTGCTGACCCTATTTACTATGAATTTTGAGACCAACAAGGATGTCCTGAACTGGTATGAACGGCAGCCCCGGGTGCTGACGCCGGAATTTATCAGTAATATCCCCTGGCATAAGATAAAAGATTATCCCGTCGATGAAAAGTTCATTCCCGTCATTCTCTACATGCGCGATGTCGAGACGCTGACCGATATGTATCACCGGGAGCTGCTTCGCACACCGACCGGGAAAGATCCAGACATCGGAAATTTATGGAACGGTGGGGCGTTGAGGAGATCACTCATGGCGAAGTGCTAAACCGGTTCTTAAATGAGATCGGCGTCGAAACCGATGAAAAATGGCAGTCACAAGTTCGACAAGCCGTTGCGACGACCTATAACGCGAACGCTTACCTGCTCACGACGTTGACCAATCTAGTTGGAAAAAAATTCACAGCGACCCACATGACCTTTGGTGCGATTCACGAAATGGAAGCGGCTCAAGGCTATCGGCGGCTAATCGCTTTTGCAGACCACCCGGTTCTCACGCATATTCTAGAAGCAATTATGCGTGAGGAAGCAGCTCACGGGCAATTTTATCGGTGTGTAGCCCGGCTCGAACTCGAAAAAAATGTATTTGCTCAAAAGATGGCCCGTTTTGTCATCGAGCATTTTTGGGCACCAGTCGGACAGGGTTCGCTGGCTAAAAGCCGGACCGAGTATCTGGTTGCCACACTGTTTGCCGACGACGACGGTCTCGAAGCTCTCGACAAAACCGTCACGCAACGGATACGCGGGCTGCCCGGATTTGCTGATATCACCAAAATGACGGATACCATTGGTCGCATTGGCAAAAATTCGCAGGGAATTTTAGATCCGGCCTAGGTCGGTCGTCTAACGCGGCCGGTAATATTCAATACCACTGCTCATCTCAACAGAGACTTTACCTTCGGATTCGGCATAGTCGAGGTGGGCGATCGCTTCGGATATCGCCAGAAAGCGATGGACATCATGATCGAAGGAATCGGGGAAAAGACGCTGGGCCACCTCAAATGCCGTGGTTCCCCCGACGCTGGCCAGAGCTATGACGCGTTTTTGCCGATCGTCGATCGCTCGGGTATACCGGTTGAATATCTCGTCAAAATCTGTAACGGGTTCGCCGTGGCCGCCGTATGAGAGAGTTGGAGAATAGCTTCGCAGCCTGGCCAGACTCACCAGGTACTCGGCCAGCGACCTGAATCGTTTTGTCGGGTCCAGCGGATCGGGTGCGAGGATCGGGTTTGGAGTAATTCGTTTTAGAACACAGTCGCCGCAAATCAAGGTTCGATTAGCTTCCCTCACAAACGAGCAGGATCCCGGCGTATGTCCCGGCGTA
>JBGTCS010000264.1:0-9947 GCA_041748715.1 Pyrinomonadaceae bacterium
TGTTTCCGTGATACGTACTCGATGTACAAACCGCAGACGTGGTTTTTTAAAGAAGCGTTTTATGGCGATGCCCAGCTTCGGCATCGCGTCGCATGGGCTCTGGCACAAATATGGGTGACATCGGGCGTCGACATTCAACAAGGCCGACACATGGCCGAATATCACAAAATCCTGGCCAACAACGCTTTTGGTAACTATCGCGACCTGATGAAAGAGATGACGCTCAACCCGACGATGGGCGCTTATCTCGACATGGCAATCAGTACGCGTACCAATCCGAACGAGAATTATGCTCGCGAAATTATGCAGCTCTTCACAGTCGGTTTGTTCATGCTAAATCAAGATGGAACTCTGCAGATGAGCGGCGGCAATCCGATTCCGACCTACGATCAAAACGGCGTTAACGATCTAACAAGAGTGCTGACCGGCTGGCGTTTTTGCAGCACTGTTGGAGCGACCTGTCCGAATTTGGCGTCAGGAGCGGTTAATTATATTGATCCGATGGTTTTGAATATCGGCGTGAACACCAATAGCCTTAACAATAATCTTCACGATACAACCGCAAAGACGTTATTAAACTACCCGGGATCTGGTTCAACAATGAACATTTCGGCCTGTGCCAACTGTGCGGTTACACCAACCACGACCGCTTTTGACAACATAAGAATTTACGCCAACAATTCGATTGAGCAGGCTCTCGATAATATCTTTAAGCATCCGAATGTCGGTCCGTTCGTGAGCAAGATCCTTATCCAGCACATGGTTACCAGCGATCCTTCGCCCGCCTATGTCGAACGCGTGGCGGCGAAATTTAACGATAACGGACTCGGCATTCGCGGCGATATGAAAGCCGTGGTCAAAGCCGTCCTGCTCGACCCGGAAGCGAGAGGTGATGTCAAAACGGATCCGAATTACGGCAAGCTCCGCGAACCGGTTCAGTTTACGACAAATATAATGCGGGCATTTAATGTGCGTTCGGCTAATGGAGCAGGGCAAAGCGACGGATATATGACGGGTCGCGGCGAGTTTACCGGTATGGCACAGACGCCCTTTATGTCGCCGACGGTTTTTAATTACTTTCCGCCGGACTATGGCGTACCCGGAACGGCTTTGGTCGGGCCCGAATTTGCGATCTTGACAACTGGCACGGCGATACAACGAACCAACTTTGTAAACCGCTTTGTGTATACTTCGCCCGCTATTTCGGTCAGCCAGCCAAATTCGCCGGACGGCCTGTCGCTCGATTTTAGCGACCTGCAGGCCCTCTCGGCAGCGGACGCCACCGGCGGACGTTTGCTCGACGAGCTGGACCGACGGTTAATGCACAGCACAATGTCGTCGACTATGAAAGATTCGATCAAAACGGCCGTGACGAGCATTGCCTCGACAGACACGCTTGGCCGCGTCAGACAGGCGATATATCTCGTGACGACATCGTCACAATTTCAGGTACAGAGGTGAATAATATGAACGAAACAAGACGTGATTTTTTAAAGAAATCAGGCGGCTGTGCTCTCGGCATGGTCTCGCTTGCAACGCAGATGCATCACCTCGGTTCGCTCAGCGCAATGGCTCAGCAAGTTATCGACAGTCAGCCGGAAGGCGGCGAAAATTACAAAGCTTTGGTATTGCTGTTTTGGGCGGGGGGCAATGATGGCAACAATATGGTGGTGCCCAATCATAGCGATTCGAGCGTGAGCAATTATTCAAACTATAGCTCGGCCCGCAGTAATCAGGGCCTTGCGATAGCACAATCGTCGCTTTTGCCGATCGCCGTTCCCAGGATCAACAATCTTA
The DNA here is from genome assembly GCA_041748715.1 of Pyrinomonadaceae bacterium. GTDB lineage: Bacteria > Acidobacteriota > Blastocatellia > Pyrinomonadales > Pyrinomonadaceae > OLB17. The sequence goes on from JBGTCS010000264.1 coordinate 1,798, forward strand.
CCTATGGCCTTCACCCAAATCTTGGACCTGTCACCGGGGGGATAAACAATGGGATCCATGAGCTTTACGGCCAGGGCAAGCTTGCGATCGTCGCGAACGTCGGCAACCTCGTCCGACCGCTGACAAAATCTCAATACCAAAGCTCATCATTCCAAAAGCCGTATCAGCTGTTTTCGCATTCGGATCAGGTGACACAGGCTCAAACCAGCGTATCCGGCAGCCAGGCATTTACGGGTTGGGGCGGACGTGTTTCGGATCGAATGACGGCCAGTCAAAATCCGACCGCTCTGATCCCGATGATCACCTCGATCGCCGGGTCACAGCTTTTTACCGCTGGACAAACGACACTACCGCTCGCGATTGCAGATTCGAACACGCTGTTATCCGGTGTTCTGAATCCCGCCGGGTTTGGCACAAACCCAACCGGTTCGACTCTCGCCCGGCTCAATGCTTTTAACGCGTTGAGGACCCAGGATCTTTCGTCAAATTATGTTGGTGCCGCCAGCCATATTACCGATCTGGCAATGCAGGCTAATTTGGCGTTACAAGTTTCGCAAGAGGTCACCGTTACATTTCCGAATACAAGTATTGGCCGGCAGCTAAAGCAGGTGGCACGGCTGATCAAAAAGCGGCTCGACCTAAATGTAAATCGACAGGTATTTTACGTCCAGATCGGCGGCTTTGATACCCACACCAACCAGTTAGCGGGACAAGTGAATCTTTATGGCCAGTTTAGTCAGGCAATGCGTTCATTTTACGACGAAATGATCGTTCAGGGCGTCGGCAATGACGTCACGACTTTCACGCTGTCAGATTTTGGCCGCACGCTAAATCCGGCCGGTAGCGGAGCGACGGTCGGATCGGATCACGCCTGGGGAAATCATATGTTCGTTATGGGCGGCTCGGTTGCTGGCGGTGATATTTATGGCAGCCTGCGTCCCGACGGATCGGGAAATTATTTCCCAACACTTACGCTTGGCGGTACTGACGACACTGATTCCGGCGGTGCCCCTCGAGGCCGTTGGATTCCGACGACATCGGTCGATCAATACGCGTCGCAGATGGCACGCTGGTTTGGTCTGCCGCAGGCAAACCAGGCGTCCGTATTTCCAAATTTGGCGAATTTCCCCGGTACATATTCACAACTGGGATTTTTGCCATAAAATTACGCGACAATTTGAATAGTGAAGGCGGGCCTAGGTCCGCCTTTGTTTTACGAGATAACAGATCTGCAATGATGAGGCTGGAAGTGCAGCGACAACGATCATGAACTATAATGCCTTTAATCTTAAGGCTGTTTAAATCCTGTGAACCTTCCTAATTACATTACGCTTGGCCGAATCGTCGTCGTACCTTTGCTGGTTGTTGTGCTTCTAACTCCCGTGGCGGAACACTGGCTGGGAATCAGCGGTTACGCTTTGGCAATTGTAATATTTGTCATCGCGGCGCTGTCGGATATTGTTGACGGCCAAATCGCCCGTCGCCGTAAACAGGTCTCGACGCTCGGCAAATTTCTCGACCCGATCGCCGACAAACTCCTGATTTCTGCGGCTCTGATCGTCCTTGTCGAAAAGCATCTCGCCCCTTCGTGGGCCGTTGTGGTTATCCTTGGCCGCGAATTTATCATCACTGGACTTCGCTCGGTGGCGGCCAGCGAAGGCATTGTTATCCAGGCGCAGGGGATGGGCAAGCTAAAGATGTGGGCTCAGTGCGTGGCCGTCGTCGCGCTATTGGTTGCAGCCGCCAACGGGGTTCCACCGGTATCAAATTTTGGACTCGATTATCCGGCGGCATTCTGGCAGGTTCCTGAGGTTCAAACGGCTTTTGCCGATCTTGCTAAATTTTCACTGACATCGAACGATTGGAAGGTTTTTGGTTATCTGGTCGGCCGCGGAGCATTGTGGGTCGCCGTATTAACCGCTATTTGGTCGATGTATGGCTACTTTTCGTATTTTCTTTCAGAACGAAAAAAACAGCAGGTTGCGACGATAGACGACTCGATCGGCCATTAAAATCGAAACGGCGAACCAGTTTTTACACTGATCCGCCGGATCGATTCTACTAATGATGCTTTACTGGATTTCGACCCAGTCGCCGGTATGTATCTCTTGTCCGGTACGCGTTATGACGATCGTCGCGGTCTTTTCTTTTACATTTAAAACAACCGCTTCGCCAACAACCTTACGAAGATAATCGGGTCGGGCGTTTCGAATATCGCGGGTCCTGACTTCCTGGCCATTGCCATTCTCACCCGATTTGCGGGCCGACTGGTTTGAAAATTTACCGCCGGCATATTTATCACTCTCGAAACCGTAGTCTCTCGAACTGACCGATTCCCGATCCGGCTTATGCGTGATATTCCCTTTTTCCAGCGGCCGAAATACTGTCAGACGATCACCCACCCTGATATTGTCTTCGGCACCGAGATCGACAAAAGCTATCTGGTCGCGGGTGAGCATTTCGTGGCCGTCACGTGACAGAACGATTCGTCCCGATGCCTTGCCCGAAGGGTCGCCAAACCGGTTTAGTTGATCACGCGGCTCAACCAGCGGGCTGATTCTCGTCGGCACCAACTGTATAAGGTCACCCAACAGCAAAGTATCACACGACGTTTTTACACGAACGACTGAGACTTCGCGTTTTACATTGATGACCTCGACCGCCCCGACCTCTTGAACATAAAACCCGAGATCGCCTTTTTTGGACCATTTACTCTTAACCGTTCCGCGGGGCCGAACGACAGCAAATGTATCGCCAATATTTACGCCTTTGTTGAGCCCCATGTTTATGTAGAGAAAGTCGTTCTGGGAATAGGTAAATTTGTCAGCTTCGTCCTGCCCGCCGATAAGTTTATTCGCGGTTCCGATCGACCCAGTCTGAATATATCCGGCGCAATATAGATTGGTCCGCCCGGCAATATCCTGGGCCATCTTTGGACGTTCGACGACGGTGACCTGGGTTACTGGTGGCTCCTGAGAGCTTTGAGCAAATGCGGCAAAAACAGACGCAACAGTAATAAAGCTCAGTACGAAAAGACGGGAAATGGATGTTTTTTGAAAATTCACGATTTTCTCCTTTTGACTTAGTTGAATGATGCCGTTTGTATCAGCGGGATGGTTGGCACGGCTGGTTAATGATGCTGCCGGGCGGGCACACTCAATTATAGGTTTTAAGGCTATCGAGGGTCAACATGTTTTTACATAATTAAACATCGATCCGGATTTGCGCGGTCGGCGGCCATTTTGCTAGTATCTTCGTTTGTGGCTGGACGCAGATCCCGCCTCAAAAGCCGATGTAGCTCAGTTGGTAGAGCAGTTGATTTGTAATCATCAGGTCGTAAGTTCGAGTCTTATCATCGGCTCCAGTTAACTTCAATAAATACAGTTATTTATAAATAGAAAGGACGAGTATCTTTGCTCGCCCTTTTGTTTTGGTGTGCCTATGGTGTGCCAAACTCTAGAAACTACTGTCGAAACATCAGTTTTTCAATCTTGTTCGTCGCCTCTTTCTGCATCGTTGGAAGGACGTGCCAGTAAGTATCGAGTGTCAATACAATCGATGCGTGTCCTAACCTCTCAGAAACAACCTTCCGAAATCGATGAAATTTATTCTTTTAGACTTCGGACATTTCTCACTCACTCCGGCACCGGCCAGTAAATATATTAAGTGCCAGAACCACAAGATCGAGACGTGCGTCTTTGTGCTTGCCGGGTTCAGGGGCTTCGGTTTCCGGCTTCGGGGCAAGGCGAGCGATTATTTCCCAATTCATAAACGAAAAACTATTTCGGCGCTAAGGCTTCTTTGAGTGCGGTTTGAAGTAGGCGGTCGGCGTTGGTTATGCCTTGTTTGATGTTTGCTTCCAGTTCGTCGCAAAACTTCATCAGCTTTTCCAGCTTGGCGACAATTCTTTCTTGTTCGGCTAATGGCGGAAGCGGATACGGCATTGAATAAATTTGTGGTCTTGTAACATTATTCATCGTCGTGCTTTTGCCCGTATTGAGCGAATTGTAATAGTCTTCACCAAACATTGAATTGTTATAAAACCCAATGAGTTTCGATTCAATAGAGTCACTAAATCGGAAACGAATTGTTTTATCGCTTAGAAGAAGACAATGTGAGATCTTCCCCACAATGCAAGACTTGCCTGCCAAGCCTTTTGAACCACTAGCACGGCAAAACAGAAAATCGCCCAACTTAACTTGTTTTGAAATATCAGCCGGTTCGTTAGCGGAGTAAAATTTATTCTCCTTTTCAACGAAAACTCCACTTGTAACCGAACTTGTTTTAACGACTCCCCACTCATTCGGGACGACTTCTCTATCTACACATCTGAAACTACTCCCGGCCTCAGAAAACAATACGATTTCACCCAATCTGCACCAAGCCCAATTTGAAGGGATTTCAAACGGAAGTTCTTCGGGATTGATCGGCGGTAGCGGTTTGGCTTGTTTGATACGCCCTTCGGCGACGAGTTTTTCTTTTTCCGCCTTTATCTTTTCGAGCAGAATTTCCGCCGGTTCGTCCGCTCCGTCTTGCGGAACGAGCTTGCCTTGCATCGCTTCCCGCAAATACGCTTGCCGAAGTTCTTTGACTAAATCCAACTGGCGTTCGAGTTCGGTCGAGATTTTGTTGTTATTCCAGAACAGAGTTTCAACCTCATTTATCCTCTCTTGAATCGAATCTGAGCTATCTTGTTCTTTGATTAAACGAACGGTCTTTGCCTGCGTTGCTGAATCGCAATCAGGCATCACGAGAGTCTTCAACTTCTCCGCATTCACATTCGGTTGTGCCGAACCAGCCTTCATTTCGACAATCTGACTCCAGAAACAATAAGAATTTAGAAAGGCATTTATGAAATCAATGTTTACGCCTTCTTTGAGCCGGATTCTGATTAGGTAACTTGCAAAGACTGCATTTGACGGCGGATCTTCTACAAAGAAACTCTTTCCCGTCGTTCCGCCCGTTCGAGCAACAAGAATATCGTTATCTTTCAAGAGATATTTTTCGTCGTCCGGGCAATCGCAAAACGGAACGCTTTCCCAATTTACCTTGCTGTGATGTATATCAGTAATTCGCAACATTCTGTGCGAACCGTTTTCTAAAGCCGACGCGGTAAAACCGTACTGAGTAGTTTCAATGTAGTTGCGGAAGGTCGTTTCATTGCAGCTTTCAAACAGATGTGAAAAGACAACCGTATTCTTGATATGCCTGATTATTTCATCGTTTGAAGTGATGAACGATAAAGGGATAAATTTTATCGTTGGTTTCATTGCCCAATGGAGCCGGTAACGTCAATCGGATTCACAACCGTTATCATCGGAAATCTTTTGAAATCCTTTTCGTTAAAAGTAACGAGATATTGAATATTATGAACGATCAACGAAGCGACAAGTTTGGCATCGTGGACTTGCACGCCGGTTATTTGATAATCGGAGACGAGAATTTTCCAAGCTGCAAAAGTAGCCGGATTGTCAGGCAATAGTCGGTAGTGTTTTTGAATCAGATTCGCTTTGCGTTCGGTTTGTGCGAAGGAAAGGCCCAGGCCGCCGCGAGCGGTTTTCGGTCTGGAACAGACATTCCAAAATTCCGCTAGAACTTGCGGTGTGTAGTAAATGCTCTCGTTATTTTCCCGAAGTTTCCCAATTGCTTTCAATACAATTTGCCGTTGCGGGCTGGATTTGTCGGCAAGTCGCAGATAGGTGTTCGAGTCGAAAAGATGAGCCATTAGTCGTGGTCAAAGTAAATATCTTCCCGTGAATACGTGCCGTTGTACGTCGGCAAATCATCCGTGTCTTCGGCAAAAGCAATCATATCGGCTTCAAACTCGTCATCGTTTGCATCGCCTTTCAACGCCAATTCCTGTTCGCCTGTCGGCAATAATCGACGCAAGTATTCATCTATCGAAAGTCCCAAATGCGAGGCTTGATTTTCAATTAACGCAATCGTTTCAGGTTTAATTTGTTCCATCGTTGCACTCATAACTTCACAATATTATCACCTAACCGTTTCGGCATTCAATTTTCGCAATAAATCGTGACTTTTCGCAAGACTCTTTTCAAGCAATACAATAATTTCTTGGCTGGAGTATTCGTGTAAATCTTCTGTTTTGTGCGGGTTCTTAATGTCTAGATCGTAGTTTCGGGCCTTGATTGTTTCGATATGAACCTTCCAGCAAACTTCCGATTCCGTGCGGTTATTCCACCAATCTTTGATCGGCTCGAACTCTTCCGGGCGAATCGATTTTGTCTTGCTGTAACTCTTTTGGCCTTCGGGCAAACGATGTTCGTAATACCAGATCTCGCGTGTCGCCGTTCCTTTGTCGAAAAACAGTAGATTGGTAGCAACAGTCGCATAAGGCTGAAAAACGCTGTTAGGAAGCCGGATAATCGTATGCAGATTGCATTCCGTCAAAAGCCGTTCGCGAACCCGCTGCTTTACGCCTTCGCCGGTCAAACTCCCGTCCGGCAAAACGATCCCGGCCCGTCCGCCCATTTTCAAAAGATGGATCATCAAGATCAAAAACAGATCCGCACTTTCCTTTGTCCGGTAGTTCTGCGGGAAGTTTGTTTCGTTGTTATTTGCTACTATTCCTCCAAAAGGCGGGTTTGCCAGGATGACATTCACGCGGTCGCGTTCGGTGTAGTTGCTCAAAGGCTGGTCTAAAGCATCGCGGAAAGTGATATTTGGAACTTCGACATCGTGCAAGATCAAATTGGTCGTAGCAAGCAAAAACGGAAGCGGTTTATATTCCCAGCCGATGACATTATCCTGAATGGCCTTTAGAGTTTCGATGCTCGTATTTTCTTTGCGTAAATGCTCGATCGTTGCCGTCAAGAATCCGCCGGTTCCCGCCGCAAGATCGAGAACCTTTTCGCCGATTTGCGGATTTATCATTTCCGTCAAAAACTGCGTGATCGCTCGCGGTGTGTAAAATTCGCCGCTCTTCCCGGCACTCTGCAAATCTTTGAGGATCGTTTCGTAAAGTTCGCCGAATGCGTGTCGGTCTTTGGCAATGTTAAAGTCGAGTTCGTTTAGCTTATTAAGAACCTTGCGGATATTGATTCCGCTCTTCATATAGTTGTTATTGCCCTCAAAAACCTCTCGCAATATCAAAGCCCGCTTGTTACCGACAACCGGAATATTGCGAAGCGTCGGAAATAGCGTCCGATCAACAAAAACCTGCAAATCTTCGCCGGTCATCCCTTCGTCGTCGCCAGCCCACTTATCCCAATGCAGCTCCGCCGGGATTGGCGATTTGTAGTTATCGTCTATGAGTTCGAGTTCTTGATCTTTGTCCGAGAAGATCTTAAAAAACAGCATCCAGCCAAGCTGCTCGATCCTCTGAGCATCCCATTCAACCCGTTATCCTGCCACATTATGTCGCGGATCGATTTTAAGATTCCTTGTATGTTATCCATCAAAATTCAATATGCAAATTTCATCTTTGCCCGTAAAATTACTTTTGCTTTTGGATGTATTCATTTTCGTCTTTCAACGCTAAAGCGCCGCTTGCTCCGGTTTGGGTGCATTGCCAGCCGCCGGTTTTGTGGACAAAGCAATCATAAATCCGTTCCATTTTTCGGTTTGAGATAGCCTTTTTGTAATCGGTGCAAGTCTCAAACGTCGCTCTGACCGCATAAATCGGTTTTTTGGGGTCGGCTTGCGAATAAGCATCCGTTAGGGTCGGTCGCCAAGCGCGTGATGCTCCGACAACAAACTTTTGGAAAGTAATTGTTACCGCGCCGTCCGAGCCTTTTTGGGCTTCCTTTTCCCACAAACGGCGAATCACGCCTCTGAATGTTTTTTCGTTTGCGGTTTTCCCGTCTGAATCTTCGCTTGAAACAGAACAGGCAACCGCGCCGTCTGTCTCATCTTTGACCGGCGTTTCATTTTCTGACGATTTATTTTCCACTGTTTCCTTACGGACGGCGGGACTATTTTTAGTTTTGCAGCCCTCGCGCTTGATGTAGGTGTCCTCAATAATATTGCGATAAACCGTGCTTTCATAACCACCGCCGGGTGCAGATTCCTTGATAGTATAGACTTGGCACATATCGCCTTTGCAGCTTAAAACTTTGAATTTTGGTCTGCTGTCACCGCAGTCATACACCGTGTTGTATTCGATTTTGTCTAGCTTTTGCGCGGTCGCT
>JBGTCS010000265.1:0-7604 GCA_041748715.1 Pyrinomonadaceae bacterium
TCGGCTTGAGAATTAACCGACCAGATCAACGGCTCGCTGGCGATCGCTGTGAAACAAAATATGACTAAAAGAAAAAGCGTAAAGGCCAAAAATTTCATGGATTTATTTAGATAAACTACGAACTCAAATATCATAACAAAGAGATACCGAGAAAGTTCTATTTTGATCACGTCTGGTTACAAGTCTGACTCGATATTATTTTTCTTGTTTGCACCGGAAACCGGCGATTGAATGCCAAAAAATTTCAGAGCATCATATAGCTCGTCGGCGTCGCCGGTGATAAGGCGGGCGCTTCGTTCGCGCGAGAGATAGGCCCAAAACCATTCCATCAGAACATAGACCCGATTGCGAAAACCGATCAAAAATACAACGTGCAAAAACAGCCACATCAGCCAGGCAATAAAACCCGTAAAATGAAAACCGCGAACGTCGGCTATCGCTCTACTGCGGCCGATCGTCGCCATCGTTCCTTTGTCTACATAACGAAAATCGGTTCGCGGTTTCTTGCTTAGATCATTCAGAATATTCCCTGCGGCGGTTTTGCCCATCTGCATAGCGGCCGGGCTAACACCCGGAACCGGCTCACCGGACGTCTGTTTTATCGAGGCCATATCGCCGATCACAAAAATATTTCTAAACCCCGGCAAACTGAGATCGTTCTCTACAAAAACTCTTCCGGCACTGTCGGTTTTCACGCCCAGAGCTTTTCCGAGCGGCGACGCGGCGACACCAGTTGCCCAGACGACGACGTCGCAAGCGATCCACTCGTCGCCGACACGGACCCGCCCGGGCTCGATATCCGTGACGAAACTGTTAAGTCGGACATCGACACCGGTCGATTCGAGCTGTGTTTTAGCACTTTCGGATAGATCCGCCGCAAAAGTGCCCAGAACTCGATCCGACCCTTCAAAAAGCATAACTGTCGCTTTGCGGGTATCGATCGCATTAAAATCTTTGGCCAGAGCCTGTCTGGCAATACCGGCGATCGCACCGGCAAGTTCGACACCGGTCGGGCCACCGCCGACGACTACAAAATTCATCTGCTTTTCAATTCCGTTGAGGTACGCCTCGCGTTCGGCGAGCTCAAACGCGAGCAGCACGCGGCGGCGAATTTCAAGCGCGTCCTCGATCGTCTTCAGCCCCGGTGCCTTAGTTTCCCAGTCGTCATGGCCAAAATACGCGTGCCGAGCACCGGCCGCGACGATCAAATAATCGTACGGAACCGGAGTTCCGTCACCGAGGCGAACCAAATTATTCTCTTTTTCAAATCCGGCCGCCTCGCCGAGTATGACCTCGATATTTTTGAATTTATGTAGGATTCGGCGAATTGGCGACGCGATCTCGCCGGGCGAGAGAACGGCGGTTGCGACCTGGTAAAGCAACGGCTGAAAAACGTGATGATTTTTGCGGTCAATCAGCGTTACGTCGACCGGTTTATTAGCGAGAGCCTTGGCCGCCCACAGCCCTCCAAATCCGCCTCCGATAATCACAACTTTTGGCTTCAGGCTCATAAACCGATCTCAATTTCCGATAAATTTTGCATAGAGTGAACGGGCGACGGTGACGTCATCGGTTCCCCCAATAATCGCGCGGCCATCTGCAAAAACAGTGACTTCGTGCTCGCCCGAATTAAACCGCAGCAGATATTCGTTCCGTTTTATTTGGGCAAGCGGCTCCAACTTGGTTTCAAGTGAGGGCAGGTCAATTCGTGTATTTTGCGGCGGGGCGATCTGGACGGCGTTCCGACCGCAAAGAACCGCCGAGAATTCTGACGCTTCGGCGTCCAGAAATTCAAATATTCGACTTCCGCAGGTCTTACAATCCGGGCTTGGAGAACCAAGCTTTATTCTCTGCCTATCATTCGCCCAAACGTCGAACTGCATCAGCGACCGATGAAGTGACGCGACGTCGCCGACCAAAAGCTTTAACGCCTCGGCGACCTGCGTAGCGGAAACGGTTGCAATTATGGGCATTATCACGCCCGCCGTATCACAGGTCGGTGCCGAGCCCGCATCCGGCATTTCGTCGAAAATGCACCGCAGACATGGCGTTTCGCCCGGAATGATCGTCATCGTCGTTCCGTAACTCGAAACCGCAGCCCCGTAAATCCACGTTTTGAGGTGCTTTACGCATGCGTCGTTGAGCAAATACCGAACCTGAAAATTATCCGTGCCATCGAGCACGAGGTCACAGTTGCGAATCAACGCCTCGACGTTTGAATGATTTACATCGGCAATGATGGCCTCGACCTTGATCTCCGAGTTGATCTCGCCGATTCGGTTTTTGGCGGCCGCGGCCTTTGGCAGACGCTCGGCTGCATCGCTCTCTTTGAACAATGTCTGCCGCTGAAGATTGGTAAACTCGACAAAATCGCGGTCAACTATCCGCAGCTTGCCGACACCGGCACGAGCCAGCATTTCGGCATGCGACGCCCCGAGAGCTCCGCAGCCGACCAACAGAACGCATGAGTTCAATAATCGCTCTTGACCGGATCTACCGATCTCGGGAAATAATATTTGACGGCTGTAGCGTTCATTCATTTACTTGAATAGAGATGTAACAAAACTCCGGATCGCCGAGTTTTCGTCATTTGAACGCGACAAAGTTGAATCCAATTTACTCTTGTCGCCCCTCTGACCGCGTAGGTCGTCGCGCAATTTATTCCGCTGCTCCTTTATCTCCAGTTTTTCGCGATTTCGTGTCCATTCCATGCCGCCTTTCCTGATAAATTCGACGATCGAGGACAATTCATCGGTATCGAACCAGACGCCATGTTGTTTGCAAATGTCCACGATCACGCCCGAGGCTTTTGCAAAATTGTTGCGATTCATCAATTCCCCACAATCTGGGCAGGGCACGTAAGTGATCTTGGTTAACTGCTGCGGAGGAACTGTTCGTTCGTCGAGAAACCCGAGCACCGCCGACTGCTTTTCCCGGTCGGAGCAGATCATCTCAAACGTCTCAACATCCAACCACAAACCGTCACATTTAGAGCAGCCTCTTAAAACCGTCCGACCCACCTGAAGCCTTTCTAGTTGGGATCTGCAACGCGGGCAATCGATCGCGTCATCATCGAGGCTGGTCTCGACCGGGGCCGCGATGGCACCGCAATGACCGCAAAATTTACTTCCAATAAATATCAGGCCAAAACAACTAGGACAGGCCATTGTTTTAAGACGTGTCTTACAAAACTCGCATTTCGTGCTCTTGCTCGCGACACCAACGCCGCAATTGGGACAATTTATTGCTTCTGCATTCATCGTTTTTGCTCCCCGATCCTTGCCACTACTGACTCATGCATTACTCTCAGCGGGGCGGCTATTTCGGTCCAGATCTCATACTGCCGGGCCCCTTGAGCGATCAGCATTTCGACGCCGCCGATTGATCGAATTCCCGCCTTCTTCGCCTCACGAATCAATGGCGTATCAGACGGTTTTGTCACAAGATCGTAGACAAATCTTACACCATCAAGCTGGCGGGCGGTAAGTAAAGGAGATTCTTCGTCCGCCGCCGACATCCCGAGCGGTGTTGTGTTGACCACGATATCGAATGGGCCGGGTGCGATTTCGGAAATTCGGTGTGCCGCGACCTCGAATTCGTCTCCGAATCGGCGGGCTTTTTGTACGTCTCGAGCTAGAACCGTCACCTCGGCATTTTCTTGTTTCAATGCATAAACACATGCGCGAGCCGCTCCGCCGGCACCAAATACAGCGACTCTCGCACCTGTTAGATCTCCATATTTTTCTTTGAGCGGGGTGATAAAACCGTGGGCGTCGGTGTTGTAGCCGGTTAATTTGCCGTCGTCGATCTTGACGGTATTGACGGCTCCGATTGCTTTGGCAACAGGATCGATCGCGTCGAGAAATTTCATTATCGATTGTTTGTGAGGCATTGTGACGGAAAAACCGACAAAATTCAGCTCGACCTCACGCGATTCTTCTCGAACCATTCGCCGCATGAATGCTCCAATATCTTTGACCTGGAACGGCAGAAATACCGCATTTATCCCACCGGATGCGAAAGCAGGATTATGAATAAACGGAGATAGCGACTGCGAAACCGGGTCGCCGATAACGCCATAGACGCGCGTGATTTGATCGAGATCTTTGACGCGATACACCTCAATCAGATTCTTGGCCGTAATCTGCCCCGGCGCGGTTTCGCCGCCCGCATCGAGTGCGGCATAGGTCATCGCTGCACCGTGGGCGAGGCCGAGGATTCGCGTCCACTTGCCGGCCTCACCCATGGCGATTGGGATCAATTTTCGATTATCTTTCTTCGCTTGAGTTAGTAAATTCCACACGCCGATCGTGTCGACAACGTCGTCGGCCATAACAGCGATTTTTATCGGCCCGCCGGACAAGGCCGAAATCGCGTTCCACGCCATCTGATGGTTATCCGATCCGACGGTAAAGTAGTGCTGCGAGACAATTCGTTCGATCTTATCGGGATTTACGGCTGACAACATTGAGGGATCGCATTCGATGTCGATCATAAAACCCGACTTATTAAGTTGAAAGGCCCGCTCCCAAAACTTCAACCTTTCTCCTAAGGGCAGCTCGCTCATTCCGCCCTGCTCTTTGGGACGATAGGTAAAAAGATAGGTTTTTTCCGTTGCCGGTAATTTTCCCAATAGCTCCCAAACATCATCTGTGGCCAAACAATCAAAACGCACCTCGATCACATCGGCAAATTCCTCGGCACGCCGAATATTTGCGATCATCTCTTCGACGCCCGCAGAACAAACCGATACGCAGATCTTTCCGTTATTCATGTCGTCGTACTCTTTTGATCCATGACAAAACTCACCGCCATTACCAGGCCAGCGATAACGCACACCGAAGCTCCGACGACGATCGCCGTGTTTCCGCTTTGCTCGACCGCGATCGCAGTGGCGGCCCAGGCGATCGCCAGTGGATAGACATAATTCTTAAACCGATAACGAACCACAACCGCCATCGCCGCAGCAACGAGCAGCAGTAACACGCCGATCACATTCCAAACGGACGCCGAAAACTCTAAGCCCAAATATTTTAGGTACACGACGAAATTTACAAGCGTGGCCGCCGTCACCCAGCCCGCATAGATGCCAAATGGTATTCTAGTAAAAAATGGTGAGGCATCCGCTTTGGCCCTTTGCAATTGCCAAAGCAGGAGTATCAGACTGACCAATAACGCCGAGATCAATAACAGACAGATACCGATTTGGTTATGGTGCCAAAAATATATCCACAGGCAATTTAAGACGGAGCTCACAATATAGATCGACCGAACCGGTCGAAATCGCTGTAAATTGCCGGGCAATAGCTGATAAATGCTAAACGCGACTAGCCCTAAATAGATCAAACTCCAGATCGTAAAAGCGTAGCCTGCGGGCGTTAAAACTGTGGGGTAGAGGTTCGAAATTATTTCCGGCGTCACGCCATTTACATAACCGGTGACGGCCAGGAAGTTAAATACTATGGTCCCGACCGTGGCAACCAACACGAGAATCGCCCGCATCCGATCAGCGGAGTTCGATTTATTTGTCATTGACCGATTATCTCACTAAACCGACAGATCAATCCAAAAGCATTGCGGAATTCACGGTTTCGTATGAAAATAGCGGAAATGGTAAAACCCGACAAATTTAAGATCCCGCCCAAAAAACTTAATTTCCAACTTAATTGGGGGCTAGGGCGTCCTAACGTTGTCTATGGCACCCTGATTGCCTTAGTTATTAGTGGATTTACTTTCCCTCTTTCCCCGAGAGTTTGAATTATTAGAAAGAGGAAAAAATAGAGCAATGAAAAATTTACAGAAAATTTTAATAACGATTGCGATGGTTGTTGGACTTTCGTTAGCGGTTTCGGCTCAAAAGGAAGAGCCAAAGAAACCGCCGCCGAAGGGAGAAGCTCCGGTCGTGGTCCCAAAACCCAAAAACCCCAAGCCAAAGGAAACACCCAAACCGGACAAACCCGACAAACCTGAATTTGCAATATTAATTGGCAAAAACGGACTATCGGACACGGCTTAAAGATCATCTCATCAAGGAAAAAAACAGCTCTGTAACCAGGGCTGTTTTTTCGTGTGAAAACCAGGTAAATACTACAAAATGGTGCCGTCTACAAGATTTGAACTTGTGACCTATCGCGTGTGAAGCGAGTGCTCTACCACTGAGCTAAGACGGCGAAATGGGGCCGCTAAATTGACGGGCTCTGAGCCGTAGCGGGACTTCCGTCATCTGATGCGCGTATCACTCCGCTGTCAGAGTCGACGTAAAAATGCCGAATACCGGGTTTGTTGGCATCGTCGCCGATCGGGTCCGCCGTTAACTTGTACGACGCGATCTTTGACCCCGACTGCTCTTCGATAACCATCGCAAAGATGTAACCGTTAACGACCGGATTTTCGCCTTTGAATCGTTCGTCGAGGCCAACTTTTAGAATCAATTCATCAAACGAAGCAAATTTTCCGCGATTTTTCCCGGCGTATTGCGATTGAAGCGTTTGAATATTTCTCATAGCCTGGGCAGCGGCAGTTTCATCGCCACTCTGCATAACCGAACGCCAGGCGTAAGTTCCGACTCCGATAAGTAATCCGATGATCGCGATAACGATCATCAATTCGATCAGGTTAAAACCGCGCTGATCTTTCCCGCGAACTCTAAGATTTTTCATATGAATTGCTTTATACCTTCCCGTTTTCTTCACGAAAACACTCGTACTAAGTTTCAAAAGTTTAGTATTTTTCTAGGTGAAATTCAATTAAAGCGTTTGTATACAAACCGCCAAATTGACGAACTCCAGCGTTTTCGAACAGAGCAATTATTGTTTCAGTTCTTAAGGGACCGGTCGAAAGGCGACAAAAAATTTCGAACTTTTTTATTCGGTGGCTGTTTCTAATCAGGTAGAATAAATTGGGAACGCAAAAGTTCAGCAAGCAAAAATGAGAGATTGGATAGCCAGTGAAACAAAACCCGGGGGTGAAAATATCGCCCTGCCGTTCGACCCGGCTGCCAAAATTGCGGAGCTGCAAGCGGCGATCGAAAAGGTCATTCTCGGTAAATCTGAAACGGTAAAATTTGCGATGATCGCCCTCTTAGCAAAGGGCCATCTCCTGATCGAGGACGTTCCGGGAATCGGCAAAACGACGCTTGCAAACGCCCTGGCCCGCGCTCTCGAATTATCTTTTCACAGGGTCCAATTTACATCTGACCTTTTGCCGTCGGATGTCATCGGTCTTTCGGTATTCAATCAGCGAAGCGGCGAGTTCGAATGGAAAGCCGGACCGATCTTTTCAAACATCGTCCTTGCCGATGAGATAAATCGGGCGACGCCCAAAACGCAATCCGCGTTGCTCGAAGCCATGGCTGAGGAACAGGTCACCGTCGAAGGCTTGTCGCGTCGGCTGCCGGCTCCGTTCATTGTCGTTGCAACTCAAAACCCGTCCGAACATCATGGCACATATCCGCTTCCCGAATCACAGCTCGACCGGTTTATGCTGCGGCTTCACATTGGTTATCCCAGTATCGCTGACGAGCGGCAGATTCTCACGGATCGCAAAAATCGCAACCCGCTGGACAATGTAAACCCTGTCATGTCCAAAGCGGAGGTGATCGAATT
>JBGTCS010000266.1:0-2076 GCA_041748715.1 Pyrinomonadaceae bacterium
GGCACAATGACTATATCGATCTCCGCGGGGTCTATCACGTTCCCGGATTCCGGTTCGCGTATTCCCCATTGATTTTCAATCAACGGTGTTTCAGCGTGATAGAGATAATTTTCTAATTCACCGTTTGAAAGGTTAACGCGTGGAACAACGGTCCGAATGGAGGGAAAATCACTCCAAACCTGTTCGAGTATCAGCGAAGTATCGATCTCGTTTAACTTTTCGATCGAAATGAAACAGTGAAGCGTCTCGACGCCCCCAAGGTCGACACTGTCAAATAACCTGTCCGCGATCTGACGGCTTAATTCGGCGGTCTCCGTTTTAGTCAGCGACGTCCTGCGGCGGCGAAAGATCTTTCGAAGCTCCGATTTTGTCATTGAAGGGACGCGTCCTTTAGCCGCGTTTTTTGTCAGGCCTGGGTTTGATCGCCGTCGTGTTTGTTCGGGGAGTTACGACCGACGATTTAAATTCCTGACCGTCCACTGCTTCCCCGGCGGCCTTGGACGCGGCCAGGAGTTTTGAATCGTTCAGTATCTTTTGGGCCGCCTTTGCGTTTTTGCTCAATCGCTTTTTTGGTTTTGGCATAAGAAATTATCGACGCGACCTCCAAACATTCGGATTGCGTTTTTGATGAATACAGGCGGTTATAAAAATATTTTCTTCGCCGATAAAAAAATACAGAGCGTGAGGAAACCGATTGAGCAAAGCTCGTCGGATCTGTCTATGGACAGCAGGAAACGAAAGCGGATTTGAACTGATACGATCGAGTGCCGATCGGAGTTCAAATCGAAAATCGTGACCCAGCCCCAAACCATGGTCTTGATACCACATGAACGACTCCTCAATATCGGTTTCGGCCTCGGGCTGGACTCTCAACTGATATCTCATCTCAAACCGGCGAGTCTGTTATCAAGTTCTTCCCATGTCACACCTGCCTCAGGGTTTTTTTCGTACGCCTTCATGCGGCGATCTAATTCATTTTTTAATTCGTCTGAAATTTCCAGATTCTCCGAATCCGCAGCGATGCTGTCCCAACTGTCCTCGACAATTTGCAATCGCTCGACGACGCTTAGTTCCAGTATTTCAGCGACCTGAGTATTCATATAGCCCCTTCCAAAATTATACGGCATTCAGTCACCATGCCGCAAAAATTAAGCCCGCACAATCCAACCACCGCCAACAACCTCGTCTCCACCGTCGATGTCGTAGAAAATGGTGGCCTGACCCGGTGTGATCGCCCGCTGCGGTTCGTCAAAAACTATTCTCGCACGGTTTTCCGGTAGAGCATGAATCGTTGCCGGTGCGGGCTCATGCCGGTATCGTATCTTGACTTCGGCCCGAACTGGTTCGGATTGCTCGTCAAAAGCGACCCAGTTCACGCCTTTTGCGATGAATTCCAATGAATCCAGATCGTCGGCCTCTCCAACAATTATCTGATTTTTCGCCCGTTCGATCTGCAGAACATAAAGCGGTTTTTCATTGGCGATGCCGAGTCCGCGCCGCTGGCCGATCGTATAGCGATGAATGCCGGTATGTTTCCCAACCGTTTCACCCGCAGCAGTTACTATATCGCCGCCTTCAGGCAGTTCGTCCGACCGGTCTTCGTGATTCAAATACCGGTCGATAAATTCCGAATATTTACCGTCGGGAACAAAGCAAATTTCCTGCGATTCCTTTTTTTCGGCCGTATACAACGCGGCACCGCGGGCGATGTCGCGAACCTCTTCCTTGAGCATCTCACCCAGCGGAAAATACGCTCGCGAAAGCTGGTCCTGATTCAATTCCCAGAGAAAATAGCTCTGATCCTTCCAATGGTTCCGGCCGCGGAACAAGCGGTATCGGTCGGCAGCCTCGTCGTATTCGACGCGGGCAAAATGTCCGGTTGCGACCTTGTCACAGCCAAGCGAAAGGGCCATTTTATCAAGCGATGCAAACTTCAAACGAGAATTGCACGCGACACACGGAATCGGCGTTTCGCCGTCAAGATAGCTCTGAACAAAGGGCTCGACAACGTCGCGCTCAAAATCTTTTTCGAGATTTAAAACATAAAATGGAAAACCGAGACTCTCCGCCACACGC
>JBGTCS010000267.1:0-3362 GCA_041748715.1 Pyrinomonadaceae bacterium
CGACAAAGAGGCTGTGATGGACACGCTGATCCCTAAAAAAGCGTTGCTCGAACTGGTCAAATTATCCCGCGGCGAGGGCGAGATCGCCTTTGGCGAAGATCCGAATCACATTTATTTTGAGACCGAGGGACGCCTGCTTATCACACGCAAACTGAGCGGCCAGTTCCCCAACTACGAAATGGTTATGCCAAAGGACAATGACAAATCGGTTGTTTTTGATCTCGAAGAAATGCGAAACGCCGTCCGCCGCATGTCGCTCATCGCCGACGACCGCAACCGATCGATCCGGTTGAATGTCCGGAACGGCGAGATTGAGGTTACTGCCCAATCCGCCGAAGAAGGCGAAGGCCGCGAGGTCGTCCAGGCCGATTACACCGGCGATGAAATCCAGCTTGGATTCAACTGGCAGTACTTGCTCGAATTCCTGACCAACGCCGCCACCGGCGATATCGAGGCAAGTATGTCGGAATCGGCTGCCGCGGCAAACGGATCGTCCGACGAAGGTTCAGCCGCCACCGCCCCGGCCCGCGAAGGCCGTGCTCCGCTGCGGATTACATTTGATTTCAAAGACGCCAACGCCCAAACCCAAATGTCCATCGCCGACGAGGCGACCTATGACTACAAATACATCGTGATGCCGTTGAGGATATGATTTTAGAGTTATGCCCTCAACGTGATGTTGAGCCAAAGCCAGGCCTTTGTAGCAGACCTATAAAGAACATCTTGCTGACATCAGCAAGATGTTACATTTTGACACAGAAATAATTAATTATGATGTAAAGAATTGGAAGCTTTATGAAAAAAGAACTTCTGCAAGAACTATTGAAAAAATTCGAAGAAGCAGGTCGTGACTTTGATGGTGTAGAGTGTTGGAGCGCTCGAGAATTAAAGGAAATTCTGGGATATGCTCAGTGGCGAAATTTTCAAAACGCCATCGAAAAGGCGAAAGAAGCATGTAGGAATGCAGGGGAGGATGTTACCAGTCATTTTGCCGATATTAAGACGACGATCGAAATAGCAAATGGGGCAACCCGCGATTTCGACGATGTTATGCTAACGCGTTATGCATGCTACTTGATCGCTCAAAACAGCGATCCTTCTAAACCGGAGATTGCATTCGCCCAGACATATTTTGCAGTTCAAACCCGAAAACAAGAGATTATAGAGCAACACTTGCTTGACGTGGAACGGATAACGGCTCGCGAGAAACTTTCCAAAACGGAGAAAAAACTGTCTGGTGTCATTTACGAGCGCGGAGTCGATAATAAAGGTTTCGGAATAATAAGAAGTAAAGGCGATCAGGCACTTTTCGGAGGTTTTTCAACTAATGATATGAAGCGAAAGCTGGCCGTCCCGCGCGGAAAAGCGTTGGCGGACTTTCTGCCAACTCTGACGATCAAGGCAAAAGATTTCGCTACAGAACTGACAAGCCATAATGTAATTGAAAAAGATCTTCACGGGGAAAGTCCCATCGCAGAGGAACATATCGACAACAACGCCGCTGTTCGCAGAATGCTAAATGAAAGGGGTGTTAAACCCGAACGTCTTCCAGCAGCCGAAGATACCGGCAAAGTGAAACGTAAATTAGAAAGTGAAAAGAAAAAGGTTCTAAAAGACGGAAAGAAATTGAAAGATAATTAATGGCGGTCGCCAATGCCCAAACCCAAATGTTTATCGCCGATGAAGCGATATACCATTACAAATACATCGTCATGCGGTCGAGGATAGATCTATTAGGTCAATATCTTGGTTAAGGCTATGGCAGCGAAGTTTGTAATTCGTAAATCTGTAAAACTTAGTCCAATTTGTGAATCAAGCCTGGGTTAATAGATGAAATTACCTGAATATTTCACGGACATTGTTCGCGGATTGAACTCCAATTCCGAAGCAATAAGACGCGACTTTGGCTCACATCGTCCTTCCGCAGGTGGAAACCGTGAGAGATTGTTGCAAACAATGCTTCGCGATTATTTACCTAAAAAATTCGGCATAGATACCGGCCTCATCGCTTCAAGCGATGGCCAGTTCTCCCATCAAGCTGACCTCATAATCACCGATCAAGCTTGGAATACCCCCCTTTCACCCAACAGGACCAAACCAAATTTGGTTGGTCGAGGCTGTGTATGCTCTCATAGAGGTTAAGACTTCTCTGACGCCAACGGAAATTTCTGACGCAATCAATAAATGTAGACGCTTTAAGAACATGCAGAGGAATTGGTCTGAGTTAGGACCACTACATCAGTTTGATTCGCTGTTCATACTTTGGTCATTTGAGAGCCCCTCTTCGGCTACATTGAAGGGCAACTTAGTAGAGTTGCTACAGGATGTTCCAGTCGAGCAGCAACCAGACTTCATTGTGGTTCCAAATAAATTCGTGGTGAGTTGCGGAAGCTACCGAGAGTTGTCAGGCTTGGGCCATCCCACAAGTGAGTTTAGGAAAGAACTGATGGCGAAATATGGATCAGATTTGAGCAAGTTGAATTTCGATCTAATGCCTTTGTACGAAGTGGGTGAAGACTCACTGTTTGTATGGCTTATCTGGTTCTTATCGTGGCTCAATCGAGCAGGAAACCGCACCCCGGAATTGTTGAAATATTTGCCCTCGGACACGGAATGGGGACGGGTTTTATAAGGGCCCGTCGCGTCGTTCTGTTTGTCGACACGCACAAGCTGATCTTGTCGGTACCGATGCCGTTGGGCGAGGCTCCACCCGTAACACTTAGCTGTGCCCATGGCCTGCTGATCTTGGACATCTACGCTGCGTTTTGAACCGCTTGCCAGAGGGAGCATTTGCGATATAATCTTCGGCTATGAAGACAAATAGCCCGTTCGCTCGATTCCGCTCAATCGTTTTTCTTTTTCTTCTCATAACTTTCGCAGTACCTAATTCGCTTTTCGGTCAGCGAAATCAGAAACCGGTGCTTTTGGGGCGTCATTGGGTTGCTGTGACCGGGAAGCCGATCGCGGCGACGGCGGGTGCGAAAATATTTATCAAAGGCGGCAACGCGGTCGACGCTGCGTGTGCGATGCTCGCGGCGACATCGACGATGTGGGACACGCTTAGCTGGGGCGGCGAAACGCAGGCGCTGATCTACAATCCCAAAACCGGCAAAGTTATCGGGATCAATGCTTTAGGTGTAGCTCCGACGGGAGCGACTGCGGATTTTTACAAAGGCAAGGGGATGCAATATCCGCCTGAACATGGTCCGCTCGCGGCGGTCACGCCGGGAACGCCGGGCGGTTTGATGGTCATGCTGGCGGAATATGGAAAGCTCAGCCTGCGTGAAATTCTCGAACCGTCGATCGAAATGGCCGACGGCTATCCGATGGATGAGGACACGGCCCGTGTGATCGAACGCGAA
>JBGTCS010000268.1:0-7732 GCA_041748715.1 Pyrinomonadaceae bacterium
CGCGTGTTTTGAACTGGCAAAATCGCACGAGCACGACGTAATGTGGCTCGGCGTTTGGGAATACAACCCACGGGCCCAGCGGTTTTACGAAAAGAACGGGTTTCGCGAGGTCGGTAAACATACCTTTCAACTAGGCTCGGACCCGCAGACCGATCTGTTGATGCAAAAGGAAATTTAACCACAGAGAACACAGAGGACACAGAGGACACTGAGAATAGAAGCTATTGTCTAAATTCTCCGTGTTCTCTGTGACTCTGTGGTACACCTCTTGTTCTTCTGCCTAGGATGCGGTATCGTTTCATCTGTGCGACAGATAAAAAATCCTCCCAATCCTTACAGCCAGTATTCGGCCGAGTTTGTCGGTGAGCCGCCGCCGACAAAGCTCGAGGTTTTTGAGGAAACTGCGACCAAAAAGATCATTACGAAGGCATTCGCTTCCGATTGGGAAGGCGGTTGGCGTTATACGGTCAACTGCTATCGCGGCTGCGTTCATGGCTGCACATATTGTTTTGCTCGGCAGTATCACGAATATCTCGGCTATGGCGCCGGGACGGATTTTGAAACAAAGATCGTCGTCAAGACCAATGCTCCGCAGATATTAAGGCAGGAATTAAAGAAAACGCGAGACAAAATACCGCATCTTGATTTTTCGTTTGCAACGGACCCGTATCTGCCGCTAGAGGCGAGCTATGAGTTAACCCGCAAATGTCTCGAAGTATGTGTCGATTTTCAAATCCCAGTCGGCGTAATTACAAAGGCGCCACTTGTCACGCGCGACGTTGATCTTTTCAAAAAACTGAAGAAAGTAACCGTCTTTTTCTCAATACCGTTTCTGACAAAGGAAAGGTCAAACCCGTTCGAACCCTACACGCCGGTACCGGAGGCAAGGTTTCGTGCCATGCGCGAGATAGCCGACGCCGGCATCGACGTCGGTATTGGCATCGCTCCGGTCATCCCGGGTTATAACGAATCAGACATTCCGGGTTTGCTGGAAAGGGCGAAAGAGTCCGGCGCGACACGAGCGTTTATGTCGATGCTTCATCTCGATACCGATTCGATCGAGGAATATTTTGTCGAAAAAATGCACGAACGGCTTTCGCCCACCCGCGTCTCGAAAATAATAAACACAATGAAGCGCGAACGCGGCGGGACGCTCCGCCACAACAGTTACAAAGAACGCAGCACCGGCAAGACCGAACAGTGGGAAGTGACCCGAAAGCTGTTCGACTTTCACGCCAAACGTTTGGGATTTAAGCAGCACGAAAAGGCTGTGGAAACGGCGGTAGCTGCCGCACCTGTTCAGCAGCGTTTGTTTTAAGCTAATCTATTGATATGCAAAACCGAATCGAAGTTTTTCGTCAGATGCTTGAGTCCGATCCGGACAATACAATGGTCATGTTTGGACTCGCCAAGGAATACCAAAAGCTTGACGATCACGCCAGTGTCATCGATCTGCTTGAAACCTATCTCGCTAAGGCCGATGACGAAGGCAATGCCTACGGCGTCCTCGCCGATGCCTATGTGAAGTCCGGCAATCGTGAGAAAGCCGCCGATACATACAGAAAGGGAATCGACGTTTCTATGGCCCACGGCCATCCGTCGATGGCAAATGAGTATCGGATGACGCTGGATTTGGACTTTACCGACTGATCTAGGACTTTGGGAGTTGTCGAATAAATGCTTCGGGTTCGAAGACGACGTTGAGTTTTTTTACGACCTTTCCAGTTGCGTCCAATAGCCAAAGAGTTGGAAACCCGGAAGCCTTATGCTCCTCAAGAAAGGCTGTTCCCTCTGGCGATTCGTATTCAAGACGGGAGAACACAAAACGGTCATTTATGACCTTTTTGACACCTTCGTCCGCAAAGACCTGATTGTCGAGGCGGCGGCAATTTGGACACCAAATAGCTGATACATCTACAATTACCAATTTGTTCTCGGCGCCTGCTTTTGCGAGAGCGGCAGGGAGCGTGTGGCTCTGTAGCCCGGTCGCTTCAACGGCCTGTTGTCCCCAATAGGATTGTACTTCGACATTGATAAAGTAGACAGAGACCGCAACTGCGGCGAGGAGTGCGACGCGGCCAACCCAACTGGAAAAGAATTTTCGCATAATAAATTAACGACCCATCATGATGGGGCCCGGTTAATAAATGCAGGGGTTCAACGGAAATATTCCAGATGCAGAAATACGAAATCTTGAGAGGTCTCACTGACCAGAATCCGCCGTGCAGCTTACGACCGAAGCTTTCTTGATTCGCACAGGTTTTTCGGGCTTTTCCGCGTTGACAGGGGCTTTGTTGATTTCGTCAACGACCTCTATCCCTTTTGTCACCCTTCCAAATGCAGCAAACGTGCCGTCGAGGTGCTGACCGGCTGATACCAAAATAAAGAAATTTGAAGTCGCGGTGTTTGGTTCGTCCGAGCGAGCCATAGATAGGATGCCGCGTTCGTGAAGTATCTTGCTCGGTTCGTCCGGAATTGTTCGGCGGGCGCGACGGCCCAATTCACTCGGTACGCCGCCTTGGCGTGTCCAGATACTCCCGCCCTGAATCACAAAACCCGGAACGACTCGGCTAAAGGTCGTCGTGTCAAAAGCTCCAATAGCAACCAGATTTAGAAAATTGCGTACGGATTCCGGAGCGCTTTCCGGGTACATCTCGGCCTCGATGTCGCCCATCTCAGTTTCGAGTTTGACGCATTTTGCCGCCATCGTTTTGATATCGGCATTATCAAATGGTTCAACAAAAGTGGCCGTCGTCGCTGTCGGCCGGGCATTTGCCTTGACAGGTTCTGGTTTCACTGGAGTAGCTTCGGGAGTTGCCGTTTGACCAAATACGGCCATAACAGACAGAAATGTTACTAACAGGAAAATATTTGCAGTACGCTCAGCCATCGAATACATTTTCGGCAAAACCGATTCAAGTGTAAAGTGTAATGGTCACGAGAAAGCGGTTGCGAAAAGCCGAAACACATTCGAACAGAGTGGATTTATGAAAAGAATTGTAATTTTTATCGCCTTCATTTTATTTACCTCGCCTACATTTGCCCAGCGCGAACTTGGTGTTCGTCCGACGGACACCGGCGGGCCGCTGATGTTCGAGCAGGCGGTCTTTGATGTGCTGAATTACGACATCACGCTCAGCGCCGATCCAAAAACAAAGTCGATCAGCGGAACGACGGTGATGACCGCCCGCACGGTCATACCGACCAACGTCATTGTGCTCGATCTAGACACGCCCTATACGATCAGCAAATTAACCGACGGCAGCACCGATCTAAAATTTACCCGGAAAGAGGGCAAAATCTGGATCTGGTTTCCAATGACTAAACAGGTTGGTGACGAGATCAAAACGGCCATAAAGTATGCAGGCACACCGCGCGAAGCTCCACGGCCGCCATGGATCGGCGGTTTTATGTGGAAAAAGACGCCAAGCGGAGCAGACTGGATCTCGGTCGCTCTGCAAAATGACGGGGCCGATCTGTTGTTTCCGTGCAAGGACCACCCGTCGGATAAACCGGCGACTTCATCGATGCATATTACAGTTCCCGATCCGCTGATCGCTGCGGGCCCGGGCAAGTTAGAAGGAGTCACAAAGAATTCGGACGGTACATCGACCTACAATTGGCGGATGACAAATCCGATCGCAAACTATTCGCTTGTGTTTAATGCTGCGCCGTATCGTTTGATCGAGGACAACGTCAAAAGCATCACGGGCGAAATGATCCCGCTGAAATTTTACATCTTGCCCGAAAATTACGATAAAGGCGCCAAGTTGATCGAGGAAACAAAAAAGTACAACGCGTTTTTTGAGAAATATCTCGGCCCGTTTCCGTTTCGGTCGCAGAAACTCGGGATCGTCGAGACCCCGCATTTGGGGATGGAGCATTCGACGGCGATCGCCTACGGCAACGAGTATAAGTTTGACAAGGACGGATTTGATTGGCTGATGTTCCACGAATATGGCCATGAATGGTGGGCAAATCTGGTGACGGCCTCGGACTGGCGCGATTTTTGGATACACGAAGGTTTTCAATCGTTTATGGACACGCTCTGGGTCGAGGAAACAATAGGCAAGGAAGCGTATTTTACGGCGATGAAGAATCGGCAGAAAGGCTTTAAAAACAAGCAGCCCGTCGCACCGCGCGAAGCCAAGATCGCCTACCAGGTTTATATGTCCGAACCCGATTATTTAAATTCGGACGGCGATATTTATGGTAAGGGTGCATACGTTTTGCACACGCTGCGATATCTGATCGGTGACGATGCCTTTTTCCGCTCGCTGCGGCGAATGGCCTATCCAACCAAAGAAATGGAAGGCTGGACCGACGGTCGTCAGACACGGCTTGTAAACACAGACGATTTCCTTGCGATCACCGAACAGGAATCAAAAATGGATCTAGACTGGTTTTTTGAACTTTATCTGCGTCAGCCGAAACTGCCTAAACTTGTTACTGCGATTACTGTTGACAGCATGTCCAGCGGCAGCCACGATCAGGAAATTCATATTTCGTGGGAAACGCCCAATAATATGCCGTTCCCAATGCCGGTCGATGTCGAGATAAATGGCAAGATCCAACGTGTTCAAATGAAGGACGGCAAAACGATTCTAAAATTTAAGGATACGGCCCCGGTCGTCGATCCGAAAGGTTGGGTATTGAAAGTTCAATAAGAGGAGTTACGAGAATTAAGAAATGCTATCGGCGGTAAGAGATCATGATTTCCAGAAGGTGTTCGCGGCACAAGAACCAAAGTGCAGTCGACCTTTTTCATGTCCCGTTTGCAAGGATGAAGTCGTTCTACGCAAAGGACCCGTAAAAATCCACCATTTTGCCCACAAGCCACCCGTTTCATGCAAATACGGTGCGGGCGAATCCGAGAGTCATATGCGGGCTAAACTTGAAATCTATCAGAATTTGATCAAGAGCGCTCATGTCACAAAGTGTGAGATGGAACGATATTTAGAAACCGTTAGACCAGATGTAAGCTGTTATATTAACGGGGTTCCGGTTGCCATCGAGATCCAGATTTCTAAGCTTAGTTTAGAAGATATAATCTATAGAACGATTGAATATGGACGGAAGGGAATTTGTGTTCTTTGGCTGCCATTATATTCGGAGAAACTGAAGGCCGATCGATACTCGCCTGCGCCTTGGGAAAGATGGCTACACACGGCGTATTACGGTCGCGCCTATTATTGGCAAAGTGCGTTGAGTATCGTTCCAGTACGTTTTGAAAAGCATCGCCGTTACGTTGAGCAGAAATTTTGGTTCGACTCCGATGGCAACGAACAGATTGGAGGCGGATACTGGAAAGAATCGAAGCTATATAAAATTCCCAACGCAGGTCGCCCAGTTGATCTTGTATCGAATTTCGGGAAACTGGAAAGAGACCCAACAATCACCAAAAGTTATACCGTTCCGGAGTGTAGTCTATTTGTTGAAAAACATATTGTAGACTGGCTGAAAAGAGAATCGTCGAAGGGAAACCAATCTATTGACAGGGAGGTTCATCACATCTTGCGGGAAAAAGGATATTCGTGAGAATGGATTGGCTGCAGATACGAACTTTCTTTTCATTGCAAGGTTTTAGATTGTGCATTATTCTGGTTAAATATATGAGCGAACTTCTTGAACAAGCGTTGAAATTGCCATTTCCTGAACGACGAAAATTAGCGGACGATATTTATGAGAGCATTGAGACTTCTCCAGATGCGTTTTCGTTGACGCCGGAACAGGAATCGGAACTTATGCGGCGCATAGAAAATCACCGCCTTCATCCTGAAGATGGAATACCGTGGGAACGCGTGATGGCAGAGGCTTTGGCTCGGAAATGAGACTTTAGATTGAATTCGATCCAGACGCTCAAAATGAATTCAATGAGGCTTCGGATTGGTATCGCGAACGCGACCAAGAAGGGAAGGTGGCGTTCCTCGCCGAGGTTAAGGCAACTTTAGAATCGATTTTACGCTCGCCCAATTCATATCCGGTTGTATTCGGTTCCAACACACGACGAGCGGTCGTCCATAGATTTCCATATTCAATATTCTTCACTCCAGAAGACGACCTCATCTTCGTCAACGCAATCTTTCACACGAGCCGAGATCCGCTGATTTGGCACGGCCGGATTAGTTAGATCATCCCTTCAAATTGCCCGTTTTGTGCGTCTTTGATATCCTTAAAAGTTACCTATTCATTAGCAAAATTTATACATAGGAATTATTTAATGGCGATTGCAACAAAAAAGAAAGATGAGAATACGGCCGGGAATGGAAAAACTGTCGTGGCTGAGAAGGCCAAGACCACTGAAGCTGACGGATATATTGCCGACGCCAAAACACAGAAAACCGTAAAAGCTCAGACGCCAAAGGCGTCAAAAAAGTCCGCAAAAGGAGCTTCGGATCATCACGGACTGGACGCGAAAACACTCGTCGGACTTTACCGGACGATGTATTTATCGCGGCGCGTTGACGACAAAGAGATCCAGTTAAAAGGGCAGAATAAGATCTTTTTTCAGATCTCAGGAGCCGGTCACGAAGCGATTTTGGCGGCAGCTGCGCTTTCGATGAAACCCAGTTACGACTGGTTCTTTCCATATTACCGCGACCGCGCCTTGATGCTGGGTTTGGGAATGACCGCGCAAGAGATGCTTTGGTCCGCGGTTGGGGCCGAAAAAGATCCAAATTCGCATGGCCGCCAGATGCCGTCGCATTGGGGCAGCAAAAAGCTGAACGTTCCTTCGCAATCGTCCTGCACAGGTTCGCAGGCTTTGCACGCGGTTGGTGCGGCCGAAGCGACCTATCGCGCCGGAATGGTCGAGGGATTGAAAGAAAAGATAACCGGTTTTAAAGGTGACGAGATCGTTTATATGTCGGTCGGCGACGGAACCACAAGCGAAGGCGAGTGGTGGGAAGCTCTTAATACAGCCGCGAATCTAAAATTGCCCGTGATCTTCCTGGTCGAGGACAACGGTTACGCTATTTCGACTCCGGTGGAGGTCGGCACGGCGGGCGGCGATATCTCAAAACTGGTTTCCGGATTTCCCGATCTGTTTATTCAGAAATGCGACGGGACCGATGTAATGGAAAGCTACGCCGCGTTTCAAAAGGCCGTCGAATATTGCCGCAAGCGAAAAGGCCCGGCGTTTATTCATGCAAAGGTTGTTCGCCCGTATTCGCATTCGCTTTCGGATGACGAAAAACTCTATCGCCCGACCGAGGAGCTTGAAGCCGACGCCGCGACAGACCCGATCAAAAAATTTGCTGAGTTTTTGATGACCGAGGGCGTAGCTTCCTCG
The DNA here is from genome assembly GCA_041748715.1 of Pyrinomonadaceae bacterium. GTDB lineage: Bacteria > Acidobacteriota > Blastocatellia > Pyrinomonadales > Pyrinomonadaceae > OLB17. Next base: position 7,292 of record JBGTCS010000268.1, read on the forward strand.
GAAGATCTCGAAAGCCTTCGCAAAGAGGTCGACGCCGAAGTCAACGAGGCAGCGGATATTGCGATCGAAACTCCGCAGCCAGCCCCTGAAACCGCGCTGCGAAACGTATTTTCACCCGATATCGACCCGACCGACCGACAGCTTTTTGATACCGAGGATGGCGCCGAACTTTCGGGCAATCCGGGTACAATGGTCGATCTGATCAACCGCTGTATGCACGAAGAGATGGAGCGCGATGAGCGGATCGTCGTTTTTGGCGAAGATGTCGCCGACGTTTCGCGCGAAGAATATATCGACGAGGTCAAGGGCAAGGGCGGCGGATTCAAGGTCACGGCCAACCTGCAGCGAAAATTCGGCTCGGCTCGCGTTTTTAATTCGCCGCTGGCGGAGGCGAATATTGTCGGACGTGCGGTCGGCATGGCCCTTCGCAATATGAAGCCG
>JBGTCS010000269.1:0-9398 GCA_041748715.1 Pyrinomonadaceae bacterium
GTCGAACTCGGGAAATATTATTTGAAAGAGGCGACTGGAAATTTTTCGGACTCACAGGATAAAGACGCGTCAGTCGGATCGGACAAGGCGGATGGTTCGATAATTATCGTGATCGCGACAGACGCGCCGCTGGATCATCGGCAGCTCTCAAGGCTCGCATCCCGATCAATGTCCGGATTGGCCCGGACAGGTTCGTCGATGACAAACGGTAGCGGCGATTACGCAATCGCGTTTTCGACCGCTAACCGGATAAATGCCTCACAGAACATCCGCGATATCAGGGTTTTAGGCAATGATGCCATGTCGCCGCTTTTTCAGGCGGTGATCGAGGCGACGGAGGAAGCGATTCTAAACTCACTTTTCAAGGCGACCACCATGACGGGGCGTGACAAACGAACGGTCGAGGCACTCCCGACTGACAAAGTGAAAGAAATTCTTCGCAAATACGGAAAGATCAAATAAATGCAGCGGATACTAAACTACATCGGCGGAGAGTTGGTCGAACCCGCGTCGGGCAATTATCTTGATAATTTTGATCCATCAACCGGAGAGGTTTATTCGTTGATTGCTGATTCAGACGACCGCGATGTACATCTTGCGGTCGAAACGGCAAAAGCTGCATTTCCATCGTGGTCGAACACTTCCGCAGAAACTCGGCACGACATTTTGATGAGACTGGTAGGTTTGATCGAGCGTGACCTGAAAACGCTTGCTCTTGCAGAGTCAGTCGATAACGGCAAACCTGTTTCGCTTGCCAGAGCGGTGGACATACCCCGAGCAGTTTCGAATTTCAAATTTTACGCGACCGCCGCGATGCACACCGCGAACGAGTCGCACGACACCATCGGTCAAAACGCGATCAACTACACGCTGCGTCAGCCGATCGGCGTCGTCGGTTGTATCAGCCCGTGGAATCTGCCGCTTTATCTATTCACATGGAAGATCGCTCCGGCTCTGGCGGCCGGCTGCACGGTTGTTGCCAAACCGTCGGAGGTGACGCCCATGACCGCGTTTCTGTTGTCAAAACTTTGCATAGAGGCGGGGCTGCCGCGGGGCGTATTAAACATCGTCCACGGTCTGGGGCCGAAAGTTGGTTCGGCGATCGTCGCTCACAAAGATGTCAAAGCGATCTCATTTACCGGGGGCACAAAAACCGGCGAAGAGATCGCACGCGTCGCCGCACCGATGTTCAAAAAACTCTCGCTCGAACTCGGTGGAAAAAATCCAAACATCATTTTCGCGGACTGCAATTATCCGGAGATGCTGGCAACCACGATCCGCTCTTCGTTCTCCAACCAAGGCGAGATATGTTTGTGCGGCTCGCGGATTTTTGTCGAGCGGCCTTTGTACGAAAGGTTTCGAGACGACTTTGTCGCCCGCGTCGCGGCACTAAAAGTCGGCGATCCGCTCGAAACCGACACAGATGTCGGGGCAATCGTCTCGAAACGGCATTTTGAAAAGATAATGTCCTACATAGAACTGGCCCGAGAGGAAGGCGGCACGGTTCTGACGGGTGGAAACTCCGTTAGTATTACCGCAACGAGTGTTCCGGCTGCTAAAGATCCAAGATCAAAGATCCAAAATCCACAATCGGCCGGCTGGTACATCGAGCCGACGGTCATCGAAGGCCTTTCGCACGATTGCCGCACCAATCAGGAAGAGATCTTTGGCCCGGTTGTTACAATTATGCCGTTCGACACCGAGGACGAGGTATTGGAATATGCGAATTCCGTCCGCTACGGTCTATCCGCGACGCTTTGGACCGAAAATCTCTCGCGTGCCCATCGCTTTGCCGCGAAGCTCGATTCGGGCATAGTTTGGATAAATTGTTGGTTATTAAGAGATCTGCGAACGCCCTTTGGCGGCGTCAAAGATAGCGGCATCGGCCGCGAAGGCGGGTTCGAGGCATTAAAGTTTTTTACGGAAGAAAAGAATGTTTGTATAAAGCTGTAACGCCCATGCCGGAACTGATTCACAGTGCTCGGTCATTACCATCGCCAAGGGCGATGAACCTATAAAGCCTAGGGTTAAGGCTAAAGGCCGCAACCCTAGGAATAAATGGAGGAATAATCCGTCGCTGAAGGCGACGAACATCGATGCCCCAATCGCTCGTCAAGATTCTCGTTCATATGGTGTGGTCGACAAAGGATCGAGTGAGGTTAATTTCACCCGAAATCGAACCCCGACTGTTCGGATACGTCGGCGGTATAATCTCGAATAACAAGGGTCGTCTAATCATCGCCGGAGGCGATACCGATCATATCCACGTTCTTGCATCCGTTGGACGAATCGATATCAGCGAACTGGTCGGCGACATCAAGCGAGAAAGCTCGAAATGGATAAAGAAAAACGGCGTCGATAAATTCTACTGGCAACGCGGCTACGGCGCATTTTCGATCGGCCAGTCGCAAGTTTCCAAGGTTTCCGGTTATATTCGGGACCAAAAGGAGCATCACAGACAGCCGACATTTCAGGACGAGTTTCGAGTTTTATGTAAGAAGTATGAAATCGAGATTGACGAGCGTTATTGTTGGGATTGATGTTCGTCGCTTTCAGCGACGGTTCTATATGGCCCTTCGTCCTAGGGTTTCATTCGCTTCGCTCATTACACCCTAGGCTTTATAGGTTGGTCGCCGTTGGCGACGAAGAATTTAAGATTGATAGGTGAAATTAGAAAAACATATGAAATTATTTTGCACGTTTTTAATGTCATTGGTTTTGTTTTCCGTCGTTCCGGCTCAGCAAAAACCGCCGACCGAATCGGCGATGGATCGCTTTCTGCGTTATGTAAAGATCGACACGCAGTCGGCTGAGGATCAGACGGCGCCGCCGAGTACAAAAAAGCAGCTTGATCTGGCGCGTTTGCTTGAGAAAGAGCTGAAGGACCTGGGAGTTCAAAATGTGCGTTTGAGCGAATGGGGAATAGTTTATGGAATGGTTCCGGGCAATCTCGCAGATAATTCGAAGGTGCCGACGATCGGGTTTATTGCCCACATGGATACGTCGCCGGCGGTTTCGGGGGCGAATGTCAAGGCTATTATTCACAAGAATTACCAAGGCGGCGACATCGTGTTGCCCGGTGACAAAACACAGGTCATTACCGTCGCACAAAATCCTGATCTCAAAAACCTGATCGGCGACGACATCATTACGGCGGACGGCACGACCTTGCTTGGTTCGGATGATAAGTCCGGTATCGCCGAGTTGATGACGATGATCGACATTCTCAAACAAAATCCGTCGATCAAGCACGGCAACATCGCGATCGCCTTTACGCCCGACGAAGAGGTTGGCGGCGGCATCGAAAAATTTGATATCGAGGGTTGGGGAGCAAAGTTCGCTTACACCGTCGATGGCGAACAGCTTGGTGATATATCAAACGAAACATGGTCAGCACGCACGGCAACGCTCACGTTCCGAGGCGTTTCGACACATCCCGGAACTGCAAAAAATATTCTTGTAAATTCGATGTATGCGGCGGGCGATTTTCTCGGTCGGTTTCCACCGAATATGCTGCCCGAAACGACGGATAAACGAATCGGGTTTGTACATCCTTACGTCGGCAATCTGGATATCGAGACATCGACCATCAAGGTTCTGGTTCGCGATTTTGACCTTAGCGGCATCGAGGCCAAAGAAAATATGCTTAAACAGATGGCCGCCGCCACACAGATCAGGTATCCGGACGTAAAGGTCGAATACGCCAGCGTTCTGGGTTATCTGAACATGAAAGAGATCTTAAAGGATTATCCGCAGCTTACGGATTACGCCATCGAAGCGGCAAAACGAGCCGGTGTCCATGCCGAACTTCGGCCGATACGCGGCGGAACCGACGGTTCGCGTCTGACCGCGATGGGTTTGCCGACACCGAACTTATTTACGGGTGGCCATAATTTCCACGGCAAATTGGAGTTTAATTCGCGAAAAGGCTTGGAAAAGTCGACCGAAACGTTGGTGCACCTTGTTCAGATATGGGCGGAGAAAGGGAAGTAGGTCGCTTTATAAAGATTTATAAAGAAAAAGAGGCTCAATCGAACGAGCCTCTTTCTTTGATAATTAGTTCACACGGATCACGATTTTTTTCCGGAATAAAGATCCGGAAATCTCTTTTTCAGATCCTCGAGTTTTGGCTTGTCATGGATGACGATATACGGCTGATCCGGGTTGCGAACCAGATAATTCTGGTGATAGGCCTCGGCGTCAAAAAACTGTTTTAGCGGAACGACCTGCGTGACGATCGGCTTTGCAAGCGCTTTTGAACTGTCGATAGCCTGGATAAATTCGGTGGCCTGGACTTTTTGTTCATCGTTGAGATAGAAAATTGCCGAACGGTATTGCGGTCCAGTGTCCGGGCCCTGGCGGTTTAGCTGGGTCGGATCGTGAGCGACCGAAAAGAATATAGTCAAAAGCTGAATATAACTCACCTTTGTCGGATCAAACCTTATCTGCACTGCCTCCGCATGTTCGGTGTTGCCGCCGCTGACGATGTCGTATTTTGCGGTCTTGGCATCGCCGCCCACGTAACCCGATTTGACATCTTTTACGCCTTTAACATTTTCAAAAACGGCCTCGACGCCCCAAAAACACCCGCCGGCAAACACCGCGGTCTGCATCACTTTCAACTCTGACGAAGCGGTCTCGGCATTTGGAACCGGTGCAAACTCCGTAAGGTCAACGGTTTTGCTCGAGGTGCTCGCTACGCCGCATCCTATCGCGGCTGTGACGATCAGGGCGGCTATCATCTTGGTGTAAAATGGCATGTTTGGTTACTCCTTTTGAAATTAAAGTATATATCACAATTCTCCTGTAATAGATGCGGCCTGGTTCGAGAGTTATTCCAAAAAAATATTCCATCTCGCGGCGAGCCGGTCGCTAGTCATTTATTTAATTCGTTTTATAATCAAATCTAAAATATGAGCGACGAAAAATTAATTTCCTCAAAAGCTCCGGAGCCGGTCGGTCTCTATCCGCACGCCAGACGCGTCGGCAATCTTTTGTTTCTTTCGGGTGTCGGCCCTCGAGAGCGGGGAACCAAAAAAATACCGGGCGTCGAGGTGGATGAAAAGGGTGATATTTTAACTTACGATATCGAGGCGCAGTGCCGCTCGGTTTTTAAAAATGTTCGCACTATTGTCGAGGACGCCGGTTCATCGTGGAAAAACATCGTCGATGTGACGGTTTTCCTGACAAATATGAAACAAGATTTCGAGGTGTATAATAGAGTCTACGCCGAATATTTTGCCGACAATCAGCCGTGCCGGACGACGGTCGAGGTAAATGCGTTACCGACGCCGATCGCCATCGAGATGAAAGTCGTAGCAGTATTTGATAAATAAAGCATTTTAATTAACCAACTATCAAGGAGAAACAAGATGATACCAGCAGAAACGAAAGCAGTTGCAACTCGCGGATATGCAACACATGGCCCGGAGGCAAAATTTCAGCCGTTTGAATTTACCCGCCGCGAGGTGGGGCCGAATGACATTTTGATCGACATCGAGTATGCGGGAATTTGTCATTCGGATATTCACCAGGCAAAAGCCGAATGGGAACCGATGATCCCATCCATTTACCCGATGGTGCCCGGGCATGAGATCGTCGGACGCGTCTCACAAGTCGGTGCCGAAGTAACAAAATTTGCCGAGGGCGATATCGCCGGTATCGGTTGTTTTGTTGATAGCTGCCGCGAATGTCCGGCTTGCGTCGGCGGCGTTGAGCAGTACTGTATCAAAGGCTCGGCCCAGACCTATAACAGCACAGAGATGGACCGTACGACGCCGACCTATGGCGGTTACTCGAACAAATATGTTGTCGACGAAAAATATGGGCTCAAGGTTAAGGCCGATGGCGACTTGTCGGGAATTGCACCGCTGCTATGCGCCGGCATAACGACCTATTCTCCGCTGAAACGTTGGGGCGTTGGCCCGGGCAAAAAGGTCGCGGTTGCGGGTCTCGGCGGGCTTGGTCATATGGGCGTAAAACTTGCGTCGGCGATGGGCGCTGAAGTAACAGTTTTGAGCACTTCGCCGTCGAAAGAGAAAGATGCCCGCGGATTGGGAGCGGCACATTTTCTTGTTACAAAGGACGAAGAAGCGATGAAAGCCGCCGCGGGCAGCTTTGATTTCTTGCTCGACACGATCTCGGCGCCGCATGATTACAACGCTTATCTCGGGCTGCTCACGTTAAACGGCGTAATGGTCGTGGTTGGTGTTCCGGTCGAGCCTGCTTCGCTCCACGCTTTTTCTCTAATTGGCGGCAACAAGGTTCTCGCCGGATCGTTGATCGGCGGTATTCCCGAAACCCAGGAAATGCTTGATTTCTGTGCGGAGCACAATGTGACTTCCGACGTTGAGATCATCACGCCCGATCAAATTGAAGAGGCATACGATCGAACAGTTAAATCGGACGTACGTTATCGCTTTGTGATCGATATGAAGTCGGCATAGCAGCCTTCGACGATCTTTGCGACTCTGCGTCTTTGCGGGGAATTTCCCGCAGAGCCGCAAAGTCGCAAAGGGAGATCTGATCACGATGAGATACATCGCTCTGCTGCGCGGCATCAATGTCGGCGGAAAGAACATGATAAAGATGGAAAAACTCCGGGCGACTTTCGAATCGCTCGGTTTTGACAATGTCAAGAGCTATATCAACAGCGGTAATCTGGCCTTCGACATGAACGTGCAAATGCCCGCACAAAGTAAGGGTCGCACAGCCGATTCCGAGCTAGCTGCCAAAATTCACCAAGCAATCCAAAAAGATTTTGGCTTCGACATTTCGGTTATGGTTCGAACAGCGGCAGAAATACAGCAAGTGATCGCAAATAATCCCTTCGAGGGACAATTCGAAAACGACAAGGACGTTCACGTTTTCTTTCTGCACGAAGAGTTGAGCGACAACCAACAGGCCCTTCTGTCCGCTCAGGAAACCGAAACTGAAAACTATGCCGTACTCGGACGACACGTACTTTCCAATTTAAAGATCAGCATTTTAGATAGCGCGGTTGGTAAAGGATTTATTGATAAGAAATTAAAGATCCCGGCCACCGGGCGAAATTGGCGGACAGTAAGAAAAATCGCTGAGATGTGAAGCCGAATCTACGACCGCTGGTGATCGAGAAAATATAGGCGTCACACCGTCATCCATCAGTGTTGGCGGCGGGCATCTTGGCGGAAGGAATGGCGTCGTCAATCTGCTGCGGGCTAAGGGTTATGCGTTGACACCGATAAAACTTTGAATATACGCACCAGCGATGTGTATAATACCGACATGAAAAAACCCGCACACAAACGTCTCAATATTACTTTGCCCGAATCGACGGTAGCATTGCTTGAAGAGATGGCTGGCAAAGGTTCTCGCAGTACGTTTATCGACGACGCGATAAAGGCTCAAGCAAAAAATTTGAAACAGCAAAATCTTCTGGATCAGCTCAAGGAAGGTGCTATTGCACGTGCCGAACGCAATCTGCAAATGGCGCAGGAATGGTCCCATCTGGAGGATGAAGTGTGGCAAAAGTACCTATAAAAATCGTCGCACGCGGCGAGATTTATCTGGTTGAGTTTGATCCGGCGGTCGGATCTGAAATTAAGAAAACGCGCCCGGCCATCATAGTTCAAAATGACACGGCGAATCGCTTTAGTCCGGTAACAATAGTTGCTGCCATCACTTCGACATTCGATGAGAAACTTTACCCGACCGAAGTATTTATCCATGCAGGAGAGGCGGGCCTTAAACAGGATTCAATCGTTGTCCTGGATCAAATTCGGACTATCGACAAAACTCGTATTATTAAGAAAATCGGCAAAGTGAGTGGCTTTACATTAAAGCGAACAGACACTGCGCTAAAGATAAGTATGGGACTTATTTGATAACGAGATGCTCATCCGACGCCCATTCAACTTCAAACAGTGGATCGACGAGCATCGGCATTTGCTCAGGCCGCCGGTGGGGAATCAGTGTGTTTATGATGACGATGATTTTATCGTCATGGTCGTCGGCGGGCCGAATTCGCGAAAGGATTATCACTGGGACGAGGGCGAAGAGCTTTTTTACCAACTCGAAGGCGATATCAGAGTCTTGATCCAGGAAGACGGCGAGTCGGTCGAAGTGCCGATCCGCGAGGGTGAGATGTTCCTCTTGCCCCCCGGTATTCCGCACAATCCGATCCGGGGCGAAAACACTGTTGGCCTTGTAATCGAACGCAAACGCCGCCCAGGCGAACTCGATGGGCTGATGTGGTTCTGCGAAAACTGCAACAACAAACTTTACGAAGAATACTTTCAGCTCGAAGATATTACGACGCAGTTTCAGGGTGTTTTTGCAAAGTTCTACGATTCGGAAGATCTCCGCACCTGTGACGAATGCGGAAAGGTAATGAACGCGCCAAAGGTCGTAGAATAATACCAAGATATGTCTGACTTATTAGCCGAACTAGCGAATGTAACTGAATCTCTGGAAGAAAACGAGATCGAGTACGCGGTCTGCGGCGGGCTTGCTTTGACGATCCTTGGCTTTCCTCGGGCGACCTTTGACATCGACATATTGATCAGGCCCGAATCCCTTGATCGTTCGTTCGGGATAGCAGCAGAGTTCGGTTTCGATATCCATGGAATGGATATGTCGTTCAAAGAACGTGCGGTTGAGATTCGACGAGTATCGAAGATTGACGATGATGGCGAAGTGCTTTCGTTGGACTTTCTGCTGGTTACGCCGCAAGTGGAGGACGTATGGGAATCAAAAATCACGGTCAATTGGCAAGGAAACCCGATGTCGATTGTTTCGCGTGAAGGCCTGATCCGCATGAAGGAACTCGCGGGTCGCCATAAGGATTTGATCGACATCGACAGGATGAAAAATGAAGAAGATTGATATGTCGTCCGAAGCGATAACAAGACGCTTGCGGCAGACTGAACAACTACGAAAGTTAAGCCTCTCTTTGATGAAAGCTACCCCGCTTTCAAAGGAAGAGGCCGATCATCTGCGAAAGGAATTTCGAGAGGAGAAGGCGATCCGCCGCGACCATCGCATCCCATGAATACTCTTTACTACGGCGACAATCTAAAGATACTGCGGGACTATATCAAGGACGAGTCCGTCGATCTGATCTATCTCGATCCGCCCTTTAACAGCAACCGCAATTGCAATGTGCTGTTCCGCGGGCGAAGCTGGCACGGACAGCGAATCGCAAATCACGGCGTTCGAAGACACGTGGCACTGGCACACCGGCGGCGCGGCGGCGACCTACAACGCGCCTGTAAACGAACCCGACCAGGTCGGTCCTTTGACGCGAATCGTTTTACCAGTTCATCGGCACAAACCAGATGATGGCCTATCTCGTCATGATGGCCGCCCGCCTAAAGGAACTCCACCGAGTCCTAAACCCGACCGGCTCGCTATATTCC
>JBGTCS010000270.1:0-6117 GCA_041748715.1 Pyrinomonadaceae bacterium
AAGCCCGACCGTTAGAAAGGGCGTTCTTTAATAAGAAAAGAAACTTTGCTGTAGCGTGGCATATAAGATATGTCTAATTCGCCGCCGTCTAGAAGATAGACGCTTTTACGCAACAATCCGTGCTTCAATTCTCAAATCGGCATCGCAATTCCCTACAGGAATCACTATGCACAACAGACCGTAAAGTCCGAAACTTTAGATACTATGATTTCATATGAATTGTGTCAAGCCGGAAATCACAGGTTTCCATAATGAAAAAAAGGAATGTCGTCAAGCTGTGACCGCGGCTGATTTCTTGACTTGATGTGAGAAAGGCTCGTTCGACAACGAACTCCGTGCATACAAAAACCAGCCTGTTGCCCTGACGCAACAACCGGCTGTATTCAGCAATTTTAAATCCCTAAATACCCTTCCGCGACCAAAAGGTGCATTCTGCCTTTTGCCACTCGGCGACAAAAACTTGATCTTTTACAGCCGGCAGGTAGATATTCTGACGCTGAGGCTGAACGCAGCGTTGATCCATATCCGGGCGAAGTGCTTTTATTGCATTTATTTCGCCCACGGAGCCATCCGCCCTTACCTCGACCAATAATTCAACTTTTCCATTTTCGTGGAGTAATACCTAGAGGAGACTCAACTGGCTTCGTCGGAACTAAGGTTTGAGACGGACGATCTGCAAGCGGAATGCGATAAGCCTTTTCAATGCCCTCGATAAACAACAAAACATATCTCTTCTTGGATTTGTCGTTACCCTTTCGTATCAGAAGATTACCTGCATCACGAATCTCCTTCCACCATTGGCACTCCACGAGAGTACACGGTTATGTGGCTTTGGGAATTTCCTTATAGTTACCGATTCTTACATCTGATCCCGTCCTTATTGTAAGCGTTTTGGTTTCCTGACTTATGCCGTTGCCTTCTCCAATCACAAGAATAAACAGGCTGCAAATCACAAGTCTGATCATAGGCCGTCCTGACGAAACAATAAATGTTGGGATCTACATACGCTCACCCTATCCTATCTTAAAATTCTCTCGCACCAATAACCATTAACGGCTCAACCAATTTCGATATTTTGCTTCACATTGGCCTACATCCAACACACCCCAAGGCGAATGTAACTTCTACATTTTCTAACCAATGAGCCACAAAACCACCATCTTTAATCGCTGGTAGAAAGTATGCCTGACGCGCCGATTGGACCGCGCTCTCGTTCAATCCCCATCCCGGGCCGCTCTTCACATGAACGTCAGCAACAATACCATCATCTCCAACTAAAACTGACAATTTCACCTTCCCCTGGATCCTGTTTTTTTGGGCCAACCGAGAGTACTGGGGCGAAGCTGCTAACAGCGTTTGGGGTGGCCGATCTTTTAATGGAATCCTATAAGCCTTTTCCCGACGTTCAAGAATTAGTAGAAAAAACCTCTCTTTCGCCGCCAGTTTGGCTTTCTCATCTCGCTTTCTAAATGCCAGATTGAGGTCAGAGTTTGTCTTTCTGATTCGATTCCACCATTCGCACTCAGCGGGCGAGCAGGGCTCCGTGGCTTCAGGAATCACGGTGAGAGGGCGAACCTCGGCAGATTGTCCGTTTATGACGGTAACGTTTTTGACCTTTTGACCTGACGCCACGGCTACACTTCCAATAAGAAGCATTGTTACAAGCCAAAACCAGCTGGACCAAGAACTGAAATTCTGATCTTTCATATAATCCTCATATCATGAATATTCGAGTTTGTCGATTTCGAGAGAAATTTCTCTTTGGAATAATCTCGAATTGCACAACGCCCCCCAATTCACGGCAAAACCCTTGTATATGAAAAATGATTTCGCTGGCAAAATACTTGATCGATAGAACCCGTATTTCGCCAGCGAATTTAGTTGGAAGCCGTCTGATCTATATATTGAGTCGATTAACGTTTCCAACATCAGCAAATTCCTAAAACCACTCCATCACTTCCACGATGGTTTCGATGTACATAGGATTTCCGTCTCCACCACACCCGCCGCAGAGATAGTTGCATGTCCACAGAATCCCAAGCCCGTCGCCAATATTTATGCCCGTGTGACCTTGAGACATACAACCACAACCAACCGCACTCGCCGGAGGACATCCTTCAGCTTTGACTACTCGAGTAGAGAGTTGAACAAGACTGAAACCTATGACTAAGGCCATGAGCGCAACTCCGAACAAATTCCATATATACTTTTTCATACTTTTTTTCTCCTTATTAAAAAGTTGTAGATTGAACATGGGGCCAGATTCCCCATGCTTAAACTGGAACGGCTATTTCACATCATCGGCTATCGAAATGCCAAAATATTTTCCGACATCACGTTTCGTTTTCCGACTGACGGCCCAGAACCCTGTAACGATAATATTGACGATTCGGTGGTCTTCTTTTTTTGTTTTAGGAGACTATCAATCGAGTCGGTCAACAACACGTAATCCGCGATTATCCTTATTTCTTTCTTCTCAATTCGATCCGCGATATCTGCCGCCGAACTTCTATTTACTTTAACCAATTCGGTCAAGGCCGACCGGAGATCCAGGTTAATCGTCATTACTTTTGTCACATAATCGCGATAGTTTTGGGTGTCGGGTTTGTCCTCAGCACTCAGTGAGGGGATCGCATTTATCGATTTGGCGATAATCTTTGTCAATTCGAAAACGCGTACCGGATCCATAGTATTAGTGGCCGGAAGCATTCGGATAATCGTTGCTATACTTTCCGGAGAACTTTCGCCTTTGTTAATATGTTTAATCGCTTCGTCGTGCGCGTAACGGCCCGAATCTAGATCGTCCTTATCAATATAATACTTGGAGATTTTTCTAAGACCTTCAGCCTTTGACAATGGCGCATTCATTTTTTTGACGGCATGATTTGCTGCGTCTGGTTCGTTTGCTTCGAGACCTGTTGTCACGACATCTCGATAAAACTGGTCATGCTCTTTTCTTAACGAGTCCTCTGGGAGCCCACTGGCTGATATGTCAATCTCGGATGCTTTTTCCATCAGATCGACCGCATATACAAATCGCTTATTGCTCAAGGCTAGACGGGCTGCGCTTTTATATAAGGCATACTTTATTATGTCGTCGTCTGCCCGCTCTGCCTCAGCTACCCTTGCCGCAATCGGGTCCGAACTGTTATTGATCCTTTCGTTCATTTCATTCGCTTCTCTCGTTGAGCGAGAAACTTGTGCACTTAGAAGCGCGTGAACAGTACCGGCTTCGGCAAGAATCTCAGGGGTCTCTGATGATATTTCGGGCAAAAGCTTCTGCAAGGTCCGGTAGTATGCCCACTGTTCAGGTGCGGACAACGCAGCAACATTTCGTGACCTGGCAAGGACCAGTCTAAGAAACTGCGTCCGCATTTCAACAGTAACCTCGCGTTTGACAAAGAATCTGGTTAATATTTCTACCATGTTGGTGGAAATTCTCGCCCGACCCGTTTGATCGGCAACCAGCATGCTCCCCAAAAGTCTGTAAAGCTCAGGCGAACCCCGCTGCTCAAGAGTCATTAGAAGGTACACTAGATCGGGGCTTCTTTCATTTTGTCGGGAAAGAATACGAATGGCAGCATCCACTGCGAGTTTATCGCCGCCTTTCTGACGCAACATTGCGGGGATAAGCGATTCATCTTCGGCAGAGATTTTGTACTTATCCCTCAATTGTTTTGCTACATCCTTTGCATGAACGTCAAGTAGGACAAACAACTGTGAATCAAAAAAATACTGGGGCGGTATCTCATCTTTGTTTTTATAATGATCATCAATCGCCGCTCGTGCGATCTCCTCCGCTCTTTCCGTGTCATCTTTTCCGTCCTTCAATAGCCATGACGCTATCCGGTATCTTGCGTAAACCCTGATTGCGGCAAAGGGAATATTCTTGATCTGATTTTCAAGATCGGTGACAAGGATCATTTTTTTTATGCGAACCTCAGCTCGCTCATCGTTTTTGTCGGAAAGTTTCTCCTGTCCAAACGACATAAACGAGCAGAAAAGTAATAATCCTGTCAGCAATAACATTTTCATTTTGAAAGTCCTCCGTTTGCCCTTTACACAACAACGCATATTGAAAGTTTCAAAAGTTCTCAATCGCTAAAGGTCAAACCCTTTAGTCCAGAGGCCGCCCCACACCTTTTTGACCTCGCCGTCCCTGTCAACAGCAAGCGTCATCGGCGTCAAAAGCATCCGCGCCCGCCGCATATCAGCCGACGCCACGCTGCCGACTTGGATATTCTCGATATTATACTCTTCCAGATATGCTTTCATCTTTATGGGGTCATCTTCGGACGAGATGGCGAAAACTCTCCACGTTCCGGTGTCGAGATTCTTGATCAACTCTTTCCAATACGGGTATTGCTGCCTGCAGTACTGGCAGGAAGAATTAAAGACTAGAAGAATTGTCTTTGATTTTCCATCCGCAAGATTGATCCTTTCTTCAGTCCCACCTTCTCCCCGAAAACTCAACTCGGAGAATCGGTAGCCCACGTCCGTTACAAACTGTTTAGAGTTTTCCAGTGAACTCTTAAGCTGGATGTTCTGAACGATCAGGAATATATTTGTCGCAAGCAAAACAATTGCGACAACAACCAATAACATTTGACTCCGGTCTTTTATCATGGTGCAATTAACCTATAGCGTATGAAGCTTCAAAAAGTGACGGAAAGATTTAAATAGCGTGCCAAAGGCCATCGATCTTTCCGTATTCATAAGTATGAACAGTGTCATTCCGGTCTAATCGATTTCCCCATCGCAACAACCCGCCGAACTACCTTCTGGCTCATTGCACGTGCAGTTATAACAAAGTCCAGTCTTCGAACAATTTCCGCCGGTCGCGCAATTGCACCCTGTCGAACCACCCCCACAGTTCACAGTAGTTTGACAGCCAGCATATGCCGTAGTGGTGAATAGAAATGCCAGAGAAAAGACAATACTAAACAATCCTAAGGCCGAAAGAATCCAGTTAATACGTTTTCCAAGTATCATAAAATCCTCCTATATTTATCTGCCTAATAATGGACAGAACATCGATTCATCATCGAATCTATCTTCTACCTTTGCTTCAGTTTTCCACACATCCCAAATACGCACTTCTAAGAAACGACTGCGCATTCCGAAAAAAATCTTGAAGTACATTTGAGCCGGATACATTTTGCGAGAGATTCCCTGCCAAATCAACGATTATTCCTTGTCCAAAACTATCAGTTCTTGTCCAAAACTATCATTCCTGTCCATCGGGCGAGAGGGACTGGTGGATTTCGGCTTGCTGCTGGCGATATTCAGTCGGTGTCATTCCAATTTTCGCCTTAAAACCGTGTGTAAAATGGCTGGTGTTAGTCAGTCCGACTTTGCAGCCAATCTCTTGGATTTGCAAGAAGCAGGTCGGGTCGGCAAGCATCTGGCGGGCTTTTTCGAGCCGAAGGTTGTTGAGACAAGCCATCGGCGTAACACCGTCGTTGACCTCTTTAAAGAGTCGCTGAAAATGAGCGGCTGACATATTGACCTCTGCGGCCATTGCCTCTAACGACCAGGATCGTCCCAAATCTTGGGCCAGTTTGTTCTTGATATGGAAGATTCGTCTGTCCATTGGGATATTAGATAAAGACGCTTTACAAATATGTCAAAAATAGTACCCCCCCCTTTAATATTGTCAAATCAAGACGTTGTTTTGCGGGTTTCCACGCTTAAACGTCTTGTCGCTATCTTTCAATGGGCGGATTTGGGGTTGGCGACGGGGGCGGGCATCGGCACCTCTTTTTTCGGCTCCTCCAACAACCTTTTCGCGGCTGCCATAACCTTTAAATTGGGATTAGGAAATTCTGAAGCAATTTCATAAAACGAATCAGGGGCCATACGCTCAGCGTCAGCTATCCAAAATCGCCACTCGATAAAGCTTGTTTTTTGCAATTTTGAGCCCGCGACAAGACGCAGATACTTTCGAACAAGCGAATAACGCAAATCACCCGGGTTGATGCCTGAGATCATCCCGCCAATAAAAGCACCTTTTAGAAAAAGCATTTCACCCTCAGTCTCATTGTCAGATCCTTCGAATGAAAGAACACGATCTATATATTCATTCACACGGGCCGCCCACGCGAGATCCGTCACATC
>JBGTCS010000271.1:0-4091 GCA_041748715.1 Pyrinomonadaceae bacterium
TTTGCCGTCGTCGTCGAACTTGCTTTTAATGCTGGGAAAATTTAGATCGGTAAACGTGACCGCCAGGCCGAGTTCGCGAACCATGGGCACCATCGACTCAATAACCCTTGTTCCGCCCCATGGGCCGGCCGAGACGCCGACCAGAGCGACCGCCTTGTGGATGTATTCTTTTAACAAGAGGTCCATCACGCTCTTTAACGCTCCCGGAAACGAGTGGTTGTATTCCGGCGTCACTACGACAAGGCCGTCGGCCCGTATGATCGCGTCGCTCCATTCCGGAAACTGCTCACCCAATACGGTCCCGTAATCATCGTACGGCATATGAAAATCCCGGACATCGAAAAGCTGCGTCTCGATCTCCTCGCGTTTTTTCATTTTCGAAAGGACCCAGTTGGCGACGTTTTCGCTCTCGCGGTTTGCTCTGGACGTGCCGAGCAAAATTGGAATAAAGAGTTTTTGGTTGCTCATATTTAATATATTGCCGGACACAGACTCTATATGTCTATTAACGATAAAAGCTGATTTAGTATAAATGCTCTGAATCATTATGCCCAGCGAAAGTGTATCTCCGTCGACCATTGGTTGACTCGATTTCAAGGACGCGATAACTTAGAAGACGTCCAGACGTCATTAATTTTAGTATGAGTTCTATTCAAAAGCGGCCTCCTGGAATTGTTCGCGACGCGATTTTGGCTGTCTTAACAGATTCTGAAGTCCCGATGACAGTGTCAGAAATTGAGCGCAACGTTGAAATAATTCTAGGTCCTACGCCGAGGTCATCAATTCGCTCCTATCTCCGACTTAATACACCCGGCATGTTTTTAAAAGATGAGCGTGGAGTTTATCGCCAGCAGACGGAACCGTCAAGGGAAATTCCCTCCAAATCAGAAAAACGATTGGACTGGAACGCCCCGTATCGATTTGGAAAATCAATTCTTTTTCATCAAGAATGTCTTGATTGGTTAAAAGCGAGAAAAAAGCAATCAATTCATGCTGTTGTGACAGACCCTCCTTATGGTCTGCATGAGTATTCGTCTGAGCAAATTGTTAAATTGAGGAATCGGAAAGGTGGTGTATGGCGAATACCTCCTTCGTTCGACGGCAATGTTCGAGCACCCTTACCTAGGTTTACCACTTTGACTGCAAAGCAATTAGATGAACTATCCATTTTCTTTTTTGATTGGGGTAAATTCCTTTTACCGACCTTAGTTCCGGGTGCGAATGTTTTAGTCGCGTCAAACCCATTGTTGTCACATTTGGTCTCTAACTCCCTTGCCAATGCTGGTCTTGAGCGGCGGGGCGAGATTGTTAGGTTGACGATGACAATGCGTGGTGGCGACCGACCTAAGAACGCCCATAAAGAATTTTCCGACGTAAGTGTAATGCCGAGGTCAATGTGGGAACCTTGGTTGATTTTTAGGAAGCCTTTGGAGGGACGAGTGCAGGATAACTTGCGAAAATGGGGAACGGGAGGGTTTCGAAGAATTTCTGACCAAACTCCCTTCGGGGATGTAATAGTTTCCCATCCCACAAATAAACAGGAAAGGCAGCTTGCCCCTCATGAAAGCCTAAAACCACAAGAATTTATGCGAAAACTTGTTAGAGCGGTTCTTCCATTGGGTAAAGGAATTGTTCTCGACCCGTTCGCCGGAGCTGGTTCTACATTGGCCGCAGCGGAAGCGGAAGGATATGAAAGTATTGGAATCGAACGAGATGATCGTTATTTCTCAATTGCATCCGCCGGTATTCCAAAACTATCACTGTACAAATTATGATCAGAAAGCTACAAGCGATATAGCCAATTTTCCCTGAGTATTTTGACTCCCTCTTTATGCAGGGTTGCGGTTCTAGTTCCAAGCTCCCCTCGCGCGTTACGCCGGAAATCATCTACTGTCACTTTTCCTAGATAAATTTCAGTAAATGTCATCGGATTTCGATTTATCGCAGGCTCGCTGTCCGTGTCCACTCGGTAAACAAAAACGCACATCCATTGATTGCGTGCTCCATGAGTATCGACAGCTCCACCCCGTTTACGGGTTGTTTTAATTTCAACACCTTCTTCTCCCGCTTTCACTAAGTTGGCTGGATATACCCCCTGAACAACGAGATCCGGATGGCCATTGAAATATTTGTTTTCGGTCAATACACGCGAATGTGTCGCAAGGCTTGCCGTTAACATGTCGGATAAAACTCCGGACATAATCGCAGGACGCAGAACATCATCAAGCCGATTCAATCCCTTCCCCGTTAGATGTTCATTCACATCATAGAAAAAGTCATAAACATCCTGCATTGCCATCTGAAAATCTTGCGAACGAAGTTGATAAGGGTAAATCGCCTCTGGATTGAATTTATCTAATTTAACCTCGTTTCGATTCATTCCTAGATGGTCAGCATTACCAAAAATTAACCTTCTCCAATTATATGAGCGACAATTTCTCTATTTAAGCCGCGGAGCTTGTGGTATTCCGCAGGCGACATCTGCGGGTCACGCCATGCGTCTAGATGGCCGACTTGATGGACGCACTGGATCGTGCAGGTCGGTGCACACCATTTTTCGGTGTGATATTCGCGATCCATATCCGCGTGGGTGTATTCGAGCAAAGGTATTCCGGGTGTACCTCGCTGCTGAGAGCACCAACTGACTATGCCGGCTTCGTCGATGTAAAGGTAACGTGCTCCGGCACGGCAACGCCATTGGTACTCGCCGCCGTCAACCAGCGTGTCCTGAAACCAGTTCCAGCGGGCGTAGGAGCTCGCCCCTTTGCTTTTGATCTCTTTGTAAACTTCTTTTTCACGCGGCGTCAGACCTTTATTAAGGCCATCGCTGTCATGAATAACACCGACGGTCGACGAGAACCCAAGTTCACGGGCACGATTGGCGATGATCAGGGCCTCATCGGGATTGGCGACACCGCCGCCCACAACCGAGTTGATATTTACCTTAAACTTTGCGTGGTCCCGCAAATTGACGAGTTTTCCGTCAAGCACCTTTAGGCTCTTTTTCGAAACATCGTCCGGTGTCACATTGTCGATCGAGATTTGCAGGTAATCCAGACCTGCTTCGTTTAGTTTTTTGACTTTCTCCGGCTGAAAATAATATCCGTTCGAGATTAACCCGGCGATCATGCCGTGATGTCGGATACGGGCGATGATCTCGTAAATTTCGGGGTGCATCATCGGCTCGCCGCCCGAGATCGTGATGACCGACGACCCAAATTCGGCAAGTTTATCGATGCGTTCGAGCATTACGTCAATCGGCACGGGATCGCTTGTTTTGTCATATTCATTGCAATACGTGCACGCCAAATTACACCGGCGCATCGGCACGATATGAACCAGGACGGGGTGCCGCGTGGACGCGAAAGCCCGAACCGTGTGTCGCACACCGCGTGTAAATCTGCTAAAACTGCTTGCCTTTGGCATATATAAAATTTGCGATCGGTTTCAAACTCTCAATTATAGATTTTGATCCAAATCATATCAAACTAACAAAAAAGGCCTGGCCGCTGTAGGCGGCCAAAGCCCTTGATCTCCCCGTTTGGCCAGACTACGCTTTGACGAACTTGACCTTCTTTCTATCATATTTCAAAAGAAAATCATCGGCCTTGATTGTCCCGTTTTTCACAATGTTATCGAGCAAGACGGTCGTCGTATCATTATTTTGCTCGGTAATCTTTACCTGTCTCGGCATGCCATCCACATCCACCCAAATTTCAGCAGATTTATAACTTGTCAGTGATTTTGGAGTCAGCAGCAAATGGGCGGTTTTAATACCGCCTTTGATCATTTCCTCCGCGACAAAGGTAACTGTGTAGTTCTCTTTCAGCTCGTCCTTGGACATGTTCATAAATCCAAGCACGTTTCCCGCACCGGCACTGTTTTGAGCCTTTCCTACCTGGCCAGTATAAACCTGATTGATGCTCGGTTTGTAGAGTTCGTATTTGTCACCGATGACCGAGACCTGCTCCACGGTCGGTTTTACCCAGTCGAGCCGGATATACCGAACGCGTTTCGCGGTTTTTGGAAGGTATTTGGTTGAGCCGTTGTAGGTGTCAGTCACCTTGAGCTGAGGATTGTGCTTCTCCATT
>JBGTCS010000272.1:0-3767 GCA_041748715.1 Pyrinomonadaceae bacterium
CATCACGTCGATGTCGCACTTGAGATATTTGACGAAGCTATAGCAGAATCGCTCTAGTTTTGACGTTAGTAGTCGAGGAAAGCCGTAGCCGTACCCAGTAATTTTTTGCATTGGTTACGGTTGCGGCTTTTTTCATTGAGCTGAAACACATTTATATGCAAAAAATAATTTCGTTTTTAATGTTCAACAACCAGGCCGTCGAGGCTATGGATTTTTATGTCTCGCTTTTTAAAGATGCCCGGATTACTAGCCGTTTGCCTGGCGCGGACGGAACCGCGTCAGGAGGGGCGATCTCGATCGGTAATCAACTGATCTATTGCTACAACGGCGGGCCGCAATTCTCCTTTTCCCAAGGCATGTCGTTAATGGTTATGGCGGAGACGCAGGATGAGATTGACCATCTTTACGAAGGCCTATCCGAGGGCGGCGAACAGCTTCCCTGCTCATGGCTTACGGATAAATTTGGTGTGTCGTGGCAGATTGTCCCACCGATCCTGATGCAATTGTTGGCAGACCCGAACAAAGAAAAAGCAGGTCGAGCGATGGAGGCGATGATGAAAATGACAAAAATTATTATCGCTGATCTGGAAGCCGCTGCTGCCTCGGAATAAGAGTTTTAGCCACGAATTCACGAATTACGTTCAATCTTTATTCGTGCATTCGTGGCTAAAAATCCCAATCTAACCTTTCGCTTTCTTAATTTCCTCGATCATTACCGGTACTGCCTCAAATAAATCGCCGACGATGCCGTAATCCGCGATGTCAAAGATCGGGGCCTCCGAATCTTTATTGATCGCAATGATGGTATCAGAGTTTTTCATACCGACAATATGCTGGATCGCTCCGGATATGCCAAGAGCTATGTAGACCTTTGGAGCAACCGTTTGGCCGGATGAACCGATCTGTCGGTCGATAGGAAGCCATTCGTTGTCGCAAATGGGCCGCGAGGCGGCGAGATCCGCTCCCAGGATATCAGCAAGCTGTTGGGCAAGTGCTATATTCTCCTGAGATTTAATACCGCGTCCAACAGCTACGATGACTTCAGATTTTGTAAGATCAACTGTCGCTTTGGCCTCTTGAAACGGGGCCTCGGGCGTCATGCGAATGTCGCCGACCGATACTTCCAAAGTTTCAACTGTCGCAGTTCCTTTAACAGCATCGTCGCCACGAAATGCACCCGATTGAAAAGTTACAAAATAAGGAGCGTCACCGCCGATCGTCACGTCGGCATCCAATTTTCCGAGGAAAATCCTTCGCGTCAAAACAAGCTTTCCGCCGTCCGCCTTGTAACGAATGCAGTCTCCAACAAGTTCACGTCCCAGCCGAGCCGCGACCTTTGGAGCAAAATCACGCACCTGATATGTGTGCGACATAACGACGTATTGTGGAGAAACCGATTTGATAACCTGTTCCCACGCATCGGCATAGCCATCGGGGGTATAGGTTCCCAGCTTTTCGTTTTTCGCGATGATAACTTTTTCAAGTTCGTAGCCCGATATTTCCTGTGCAAGGGCACAATCTTTGTCGCACGGAAGAACCGCCGAAACCGTTAACCCCAGATCCTTTCCAATATTCTGAGCCGCCGCGATAGCTTCGAGTGACGTTTTGGTGAGAACGCAATCTTTATGTTCGATAAATACTAAGATCATATAACCCGAACCTCCGTTTTCAGCTTTTCGACGAGTTCAACCGCACCGGCTTTTGCATCGCCGTTGCCGAGTATCTGCGTCTGCTTTGTTTTCAGAGGCATGTAAACTTTTTCAATTTTTGAGGCTGACGCAAAAGCCTCAATCGTCGGAGCAACTTCTCTAATTTCCTTCTTTTTCGCCGACATGATGCCTTTGAGCGACGCATAGCGGATCTGCGAAATACCGGACTGAATAGTCATAAGTGAAGGAAGTTGATACGTAAACCATTGATACCAACCACTTTCGAGCTCGCGTTTGACGCGAAGCGTCTCGCCCAAACTTTCGCGGTCGACCTCGATAACAATAGTTGCGTGTGGAATACCGAGCAATTCGGCTAGTATCACGCCCGTCTGGCCATGGCTGGCGTCATCAGATTGCAGGCCCGTAAAGATGAGATCGGCCTTTTCTTCGCGGATCGCATCCGCTATCCCTGAGGCGATCTGGTACGGCGACAGCGTCTTGCTGTCGTCAACGACAACATGAATCGCTCGTTCGGCTCCGCGGGCCAAGGCATCTTTGATAACAGTCTTGGCGCTCTGCGGGCCCAGTGTGCACACCACAACTTCGCCTTCGCCCTTTGCTTCGACGGTCCGTAGAGCTTCCTCGAGAGCGTAGCCGTCAGATTCGTTGGTCTGCTGCGAAATATCAGACTCGTTTATCCATTTTTCGTCGCCCGCGATACGCAAAACCGCATCTTTATTGGCGACCTGTTTCATTAATACAATTATTTTCATAACTATCTAAAAGGATGCTATCACAAAATGAATGGGCGTTCATTTACAGAATTTGAATTATTCCGCAACCAGCTTCTTTAATATCGATTTCGCCAGATTTTCGTTGATCTCAGTGTGCCGAGGAATCGGCTGTGACCGTTTTGTCGAGGGATTTGTGTACCAGTCATGTTTCGAACCGTGACGGGTCAAAATGCACCCCAGCTTTTCGAGGCGTTTGATCAGAGCACGGCGTTTCATTAGGCGACCACGAGCTCCTCAACGCGTCTAATGAAAGGGACTTCGCCTGACTCGATGTCATTCAACAAGGATTTTAGATTTTCTAGAAGTTCTTCTTTCGAAAACCCCTGGGTTTCGTAATCGGGGTATTCGTTTAAGTGTCCAATAAAAAACTCGCCATCCTGCCAAAATGTATACTTAAGTGTCCGCATCGTAACGTTATTCTGAATACCGTTTAAAGATCAAACAAGCATTTGTTCCGCCAAAGCCGAAATTGTTCGAGAGAACATAATCGACGTCGGCATCGCGAGGCGTGTTTGGAACATAATCGAGATCGCAATCCGGATCGGGAAATTCGTAGTTGATCGTCGGCGGAAGTTTTCTTTCCTGAATCGCAAGTACCGAAAATACAGCTTCAAGCCCGCCCGCTGCACCGAGGGCATGGCCGGTCATAGATTTTGTCGAACTGACGGGTATGGTCGTTTTTTCACCAAATACCTTTTTGATCGCCAGTGTTTCGAACTTGTCGTTATACGGCGTCGATGTGCCGTGAGCATTGATATAGCCGATATGATCGGGCGACAATCCGGCATCTTTTAGAGCCCTTTGCATAACGCGTATCGCACCCGATCCGGTCTCATCAGGCATCGTAACGTGAAACGCATCGCCGCTCATTCCGTATCCGACTATCTCGGCGAGAATATTTGCTCCGCGAGCCTTTGCGAATTCCAGTTCTTCGAGGATCATCAACCCGGCGCCTTCGCCGATAACAAATCCATCCCGCGTCAGGTCAAATGGACGCGAAGCATGTATCGGATCGTCATTTCGTGTCGAAAGAGCCCGCATCGATGCAAATCCAGCGACAGACATCGGTGTGATCGCGCTTTCTGCCCCGCCGCAGATCATAGCGTCTGCATCGCCGCGCTCTATTAGTCGAAAACTATCGCCGATAGCATGAGCTCCGGCCGAACACGCTGTCGCGGTCGCGGAATTTGGCCCTTTTGCTCCATGTCTGATGGAAACGTTGCCGGATGCGAGATTGACGATCGCCGAAACAATAAAGAATGGCGATACACGATCCGGTCCGGAATTCAAAAGTTTTTCATGCTCGCGTTCGATCGCCCAAAAA
>JBGTCS010000273.1:0-11062 GCA_041748715.1 Pyrinomonadaceae bacterium
CGGCGATCTCGTCATCGCTGATGATCCCGGGCACGGCAGTCGTGGTTTTTAAGGACTTTGTCAGCAATGCAAAATCGTCTTTTTTTAATAAATATTCGGGCAGGGACGGGAGCTGGAAAAAGAACATATACCAGCTCGCCATAAATTGCTTGGTAGTTTGGTTTCGTTTCCAGATCGGCATCGGCGGGACCTGCAACGCCCCGACCTTCCATAAAACCTCTGGCCGTTTCATCGCAACGGCCCACGCGATCGACGCTCCCCAATCGTGTCCAACGACCGCGGCCTTTTCTCTCCCAAAATGTTTTATTAGACCGACGACATCGCCGGCGAGTTTTTCGATGGTGTAATCAGAAACGTTTGTCGGTCTGTCCGATAGGTTAAAACCGCGAAGGTCAGGAGCGACGACTGTATACTCCTCGCTCAAAGCTGCTATTTGGTGCCGCCATGAAAACCAAAACTCCGGAAATCCGTGGAGCAGAACGACGAGCTTTTCACCATTTCCCGCCGTAGCGTAATGAAGTTTTACCTCGCCCACATCGGCGTAGCCAAAGGTAATACGGTCGTCGATCTGCATAAATTCGCTTCGAATCAGTTACCCGCTCATTTCTGTAAAAGTTTTCTTAACGCAGAGGTCGCTGAGCAAAGCCCGCTGAGTTTGGGGAGTCTTTTTTCTTCTCAGAGTTCTCAGCGTCTTCCTCGGCGTTCTCTGCGTTTGAAATCCATATAACAGACATTCTCCACGGGCAATCGATTCTATTTTCCCCGCCTTTTTCATTAAAACTTTTCTTAACGAAGAGGTCGCTGAGCAAAGAACGCTGAGTTTGGAGGGATTAATGACTCTACGCAATTCCGAGCGATTGTGCCTCATCGTCCGGCACATCGATAAACATCCTTAACAATGCCGTCGAAAACGTTTTGCCCTGTGCATCGGTCATCAAACTAAGAGTTCCGCCGCCACCGAGAGATTCATGGAGCAAAAAATTCAAAGCCTTTAGATTGGGCAGTTCAAAACGCTCGACCTCACCTTTGACCATCGGGCCAAAATGATTTTTCACACTTTGAGCAGTGACTTCGCGAATAAGGAGCGGATAATATTCGTCTTTGAACGCGATCAAACCAACATTTGCCGTATCACCTTTGTCGCCTGATCGGGCGTGGGCGATCTTTACAAGCTGTACTTTCATAATTCTTAATTCTACCGCATCGGCCGAATTTCAATAACGCCTTTGGCCGGTTTAAGTAGTGATTGTTGAGCCGCCGAATACTCGGTCTCTTCCCAATTCCTTGGCTTTGTAGACAGCGTTGTCGGCCCGCCTTATCCAGTCACCGATCGTTTCCTCGGGTAATAGTTCGCTTATCCCGATACTGATGGTAACTTTGCGATCCTCGATCAATTTTGCGGCCGAAACCACTGAGCGTATCGTTTCTGCCAAAACCGCGGCCCCGGCTTCCGGAGTATCCGGAAGGAAGAGTAAAAATTCTTCGCCGCCAGTTCGAAATAATTGGTCCAGTTTGCGCGAACGGTCTTGAACCACCTTTACAAATTTCCTTAAAACAACATCCCCGGCCGCATGGCCGAAATCGTCGTTTATGCTTTTAAAGTGATCAATGTCCAGCAACAAAAGGCAGGCCGGTGTCCGTGTTCGGCGTTTGCGTTCGATGGCTTCGCCAAGCCTCGCATCCATATCCCGCCGATTTAGGGCTCCTGTAAGCGGGTCCGTTATCGTTTGTTCGATCAGTTTTTCCCGCAGGCGTTCAATGACGTTCAAAAACAGGTTTGCAAACAAGATCGTAAGAATCAACCCGATCACTGACCTGATGACGAACGAAATATCAAAAACATATAAAAACAAAGCACTAAAATAGACAAATAATATGGCGGTATAGATCCGAGCCTTTCGCTGTTCGACCGCGAAACTAACAAAAAGGATCGACGGGTATGTCCAGATAACGCCTGAAAAACCGCGCACATAAACTGCAATGCCAATGGTCACCGCCAAGGTCAGGATCAGAATACCGATGGAGACCGCAGGCGATCTGCCGAGATAGATGTTAATTGAGTTGAAAGCAAGCATGAGGACCAAACACAGTACTACCGCCCCTAAATAGAAATCTCCGTTGATAAAGTCGTTGATCGAGAAGGGCAAGATCAAAACCACGACCACCAATCCGAAGCGAAAAAAGACTCGGTCCCGATATTCCGAGAAAATGTCCTGGTCATCCGCGATCGGGCTTAAGTTCAAGTTTTGCTTATCCATCAATGGTTTAAATACTACACGCTAACCCTTGCTTTAGTTCATTCGGCTTGTATGAATTCCATATAAGCACGGGTCGTTTTCGGCGAACGGGACAAACTTTTTATGATTCGCTGCCGGATGGGTCGATGATTATGCCCGGCAAATCTCTTTATTTATTTCTTAGCGATCTGGCTGATAGCTCAACATCGTTTCCTCAACGTCTTGGCTGCGAAGATCGAGGATTTAATACCAACTCTTGCAATCTCATATTACTCAGACCAATTTAAGGCAGTTTCGAGCGTATCGTCAGAGATCGCATCTATCAATCCGATCTGAATTGCCCGGTCGGCATTGATCGCGGCCGCTGTAAAAAACATCTCGAGAGAATTAGATGTTCCGATCAGGCGGGGAAGGCGCTGAGTACCGCCCCAACCGGTTATTATGCCGAGTCCCGTTCCCGGATGGGCAAATTTTGCATCCGGAGAAGCGATCCGGACATCGCAGGCAAGAGCCAGATCGAGTGCCCCGCCAAAACAATACCCGTTGATCGCCGCGATGGTTTTCTGTCCCAGGTTTGCTATCTGATGCATCAATCGCTGGCCCTTACGGGCAAAGTCGGGAGCGGACTCGGGCGTCACATGAGCGATCTCGCGCAAATCGGCACCCGACGCAAAACTCGCCCCGGATCCGGTAAATACTACAGCGGTAATATCACCCCGGCCGGCGATTTCATCGAGGATCAATTCCAGTTGGTCAAGCACGCTCACCGAGAGGGAATTTCTGATCTCGGGCCTTGTGAAGCGGACGATCAGGGACTTTTTTTCACATTCAACATTTAACTCGTTAGACATTTTTGGCAGCGAAATAAATAATATAGCCTATGTTCCGTACAAACAAAGCACACCCATGGCATGGCATCTCGCGTGGCGAAGATTCGCCCGAGGTCGTCACGGTTTTTATCGAGATCGTGCCGCGTGACACTGTTAAATACGAGGTCGATAAAGATAGCGGATATCTGAAAATTGATCGCCCGCAGCAATATTCTAATGTCGTTCCCGCAAATTATGGATTTATGCCGCGAACCTATTGCGGCGAGCTGATCGCGAATTTGGCCCGCTCAAAAACGTCGATTGCGATCTCGGACGGCGATAACGATCCGCTCGATATTTTGGTCCTGTCGGAACACCACATCCCGCGCGGCGATATCATTCTAAAAGCGACGCCGATCGGCGGATTTTGTTTGATAGACGGCGGCGAAGCTGATGACAAGATAATTGCGGTACTGAAAGGCGATAAGGTCTTTGAACAATATACCGAGATTGCCGAGCTGCCCAAAGGCATCCTCGAACGATTTGAACATTACTTTCTCACCTACAAAAGCCTGCCGGACCAAGCTAAAATATGCGAGATTGCGTACTCCTACGGCCGCGAAGAATCTTATAATGTTATCCACGCCGCGATCGAAGATTACGACGACCTAATAGCACAAGCCCGCGCGTAAGCGAGGACGAAACAACCACTCCGTTGCTCAAGCCCGCGCGTGAGCAAGGGCGAAAGAACCACTCCGTTGCACAAGCCCGCGCGTGAGCAAGGGCGATTGACGAACCAGAAGCAGCTTCATAGCCGCCCAAAATATTGACCTTTGACAGTGGAGATTCGCCCTTGCTTACGCGCGGGCTTGCACATCCAAAGCCTTTCGCCCTTGCTTACGCGCGGGCTTGCACATCCAAAACCTTTCGCCCTTAGCTTACGCGCGGGCTTGCTCATCGGGAACATTCCACCCAAGTCCCGGCAGAAAAGTCCGACCTCCGTGAGTTTCGCTCCATTTACAAATTCCCATTAGTTATACTTAAGATCGCTGCGATTCAAATAGCCGTATCAGGGCTTTTTCTTCGGGTTCGAGGTCGGCTTGAAGGCGTTTGATCGAACGTGAACGTCGCGGTCTGACGTCGTTCAGAGTTATTCCACTTTCATAGGCCCGGAAGACGGTCGGATGAATATATGAGCTGCGGCAGACGGCCGGTGTGTTGCCAAGTTCGCGAGCGACATTTTTTACGGTCTGGATGATGTTGCTTTTTCGCGAATTCTCGTCATCGGCAATCCCGAGATCGGCCAATTCCACAGCGGCCAGCAAAGTCGCACCCCAGGTACGAAAATCCTTGGCAGAAAATTTAGAATCAGTGGCACCCTTGAGATAGCGGTTGATATCGGCGGCCTTTACCGGGCGTGGTTTGCCATTCTCGTCGAGATAATTAAAGAGCCTTCGCCTGACGCCGACCTTTCGGAGGGCACGCATCAGGTCCGCCAGTTCCGCGTCGACCAATATTTTGCGGTGCTGGATCTGGCTCTTGCCAACAAATTCAAATCGGAGCGAGCCATTGTTCCCGATCGTCAAATGGTCGTTTTTTAGCGTAGTCACGCCGTACGTGCGAAACTGCTTTGCACTTTGCTCGGCACCGACCCTGAAATAGAGCGAATTTATCAGTCTTATTATGATCGCCAGTACCTTTTCACGGGGAAATCCATCGAGGACGATATGCTCGTTGGTCGTTTTTCTCAAGTTTGCCAAATGTTGGCCAAATTCTTCGATTCGGGCAAATTTCTTTCGCTGCTGTTTTCGAGCAAACGCCGGATGATATAGATATTGGATACGACCGGCAGTATCGACGCCAACGGCCTGAAGCCGACCGCCGCTTGACGGGCAAATCCGCAGAAATTTCCACGCTGGCGGTATGGCCAGCACCCTAATGCGATCCAGAGCATCTGCGTCCGTTATCCGCTTGTTGGACTTGTCTATGTAATAAAATCCGCGCGATTTGGATCCGCGGCGGCGCCACCAGTTTGCACGCCTGCCCCTATCGACGGCCTCTCGGATTATTTTGCTGCCACGATTAGTAATTTGACTTGCCATTGGTATGTTCTTAGGTTCAGTTTTCTCGTTCCCATGATGGTACCAATTTGGTGATGCTGGAAAAGTACGGCAGCCGACTTAATTGGGAATATAACTTCCGGGCCGTCACGATTTTGCATCCGCCACGATCTTTTCAAATGTCTCGGCATCACGCGTCATAGTGATGTTGTTGAAAAACACATACGCCAGTTTCTGATCGGGCAGGAGAGTTGCCAGTTCCTCGAGTTCGCTGTCCTCGTATTCGTATCGCCATCGAACACGTCCGTGCAGCCGAAAATAACATTTGTCCGGCGTTACGGTCGATCGGGAAAATGGGTCAACGGCGTGCCAGATATTGTGACGAGTGCAAATGCGTTTTATAAGTTTGTCGTCCCATGCTCCACGTGGCTCCCAGCAAAAGTTTAGCCCGCCACGCTCCACGCTCGAAAAAAAACTTTCCAGATTTTCGACATTTTCGTCCGTCGGTTTAAAACTCGCCGGACATTGAAACAAAATAGTGCGGGCCTTTAACGCCTTGGCCGATGCCAGCGTCGTTTTCCACGCCTCTTTGACGATCTCAGTGGGCCGAAAAGAGCCGGCCTCCGCAAGCTCTGTTTCGGTCAGCTTTCGCCGGAGTCGTGTGTAGGTCGGGCTTTTTGATTCGTGAGTTATTAGTTGCGAGGCTTTCAGAGTGAATTCAAAATCGGCGGGCACTTCGTCACGCCAACGTTCGAGCGTGGCGATCTGCGGAGGCTGGTAAAAGGTATGTTGGATTTCAACGGTCGAGAGCCGCGTGACGTATTCCTCTTTCGTCAGGCGAAACCCGCACGTTCCGATCTTAATTCCCCCTTGCATATCTGAACTGCGAGTTTAATAAATAGGGTGTGGTATCGCAAGCAATTTAACTCTCGTAGATTTAAACCTATCAATGTTCCAATCAGAGCGGCACTGAAAACCCGCTTTTTCGATTCCCCCATGCTGATATGACGAACGCCAGCGAACTGTCCTATAATTTGTAAACAGATCATGATCGAAATACTCGGCTGGACATCGTCTCTCATATTACTCGCCACACTCGTAAAACAGGTTTACAAACAGTGGAAGGATCGCACAAGCGAGGGCATCTCAAAATGGCTTTTCCTCGGTCAACTGGCGGCCTCGGTCGGATTTGCGGTTTACAGTATCGCCACCGGCAGCTGGGTTTTTGCGTTTACAAATACGGCCCTGACGCTCAACAACATTATTGGCATCTGGCTCTACTTTCGATACCGGACATCCGAACAAAAAAATGGGAAATAGCGGAGCCACCATCACCGATATCCGTACAGAAAGCCCTTTCTGGCTGATGAAAAACGGATACCTCGAAAATTATTTTGCCTTGACCGAGGACGCCAAAGCGGATTTTGTTGTCATCGGCGGGGGCATTTCGGGTGCCCTCGCGGCGCGGAGTTTGGCAATCACGGGTGCGGATGTCATTCTGCTTGACCGCCGACATATTGCAATGGGCAGTACCTCCGCGAGCACGGCCCTGGTTCAATACGACATCGACCGGACGCTGAGCGACCTTATAGGTTTAATGGGCGAAAAGCGCGCCGTTCGCGCATATCAACTGAGCCTAAAAGCCTTAAACGATCTGCAAACGATCGCCGCGGGGCTACCGATCAAGAATGAATTCGAATCGCGTCTCAGCATCCGATTTGCAAAATATAAAAAGCATATTCCGATACTTGAAGCAGAATATAAGGCCCGGGACCGTTGGGGATTTGAGGTCGAACTGTGGGATCAGGCCAAGGTTGAAAAGAACTTTCCGTTCTCCGCACCTGCAGCGTTGGCGACCCGGCCCGGGGCGACAGTCGATCCCTACCGACTGACTCACGGGGTATTGCAGGACGCGATTGTAAAGGGTGTGCGCGTATTTGATAAAACCTCGGTCAAATCCATTGAACGAAATAAATCCGGTGTGAGAGTGAAGACGGACAACGGTCACACTGTACGGGCAAAAAAGGTAATAATCGCGTGCGGTTATGAATCGGTCAACTATCTGCCGTTGAAAGTGGGAACGCTGAGTTCAACATACGCACTTGTTACGGAACCATTACCCAAACGGAATCTCTGGCACCAAAACTGTATTTTTTGGAATACAGCCGACCCGTATAGTTATTGCCGGCAAACGGCTGATAACCGGATAATTTTTGGCGGCGAAGACGAACTATTTTACGATCCCAAAAGACGTGACGCTCTGCTCGACGATAAAAGCAAAAGACTTGAGGGCGAACTCCGTAAGCTATTCCCTGATATCCCTTTCATCGTGGATTACAGCTGGGCCGGAACCTTTATCGAGACCGACGATGGACTCCCGTATATCGGCGCGATCAAACAGTTGCCGCACACATATTTCGCATTAGGATATGGCGGTAATGGGATTACGTTCAGCCAGCTTGCGGCCGAGATACTGACATCGCAGCTAACCGGAAGCAAAAACCCGGATGCCGATCTTTTTTCATTCGATCGCTAAATAAGACATTGGGTATGTTGTGGCCACGATTATGGGCCGAGATTTATCGTCAGATCTAGCGTTTTGAAAGCTTGATCCAAACAACCTGTGACCCCGGGTAGTACTGAAATGTTTCGACTCCGTTCAGGTTTTTGTAAACAATTTCAGACTGTAGCGGGCCATTGCCCAACATTTCACGCAAACTGGGAGGCACGGTAAATGAGTACTTTGAATCATAATAGATCGCGGTGCACACGGCCTTATCTTCATAAACAACCGGCACAACTGCCGGCGGCTGTTTTGGTAAATAACCAGGCAAGTTTTCTGGTACAAACGGGATATGCTGGCAATCGATGTCTAGATTCATAAGCTCCGTGTTTAATGCGATACGAAGTTGAAGGTTTTATATATTCTGTCAACTCGAAAGTCCGTTCCGCAGAAATTCAAACGTTAAACGATAGTCTAGTTAAAATTGAAAAGATTGTTTGTCGGCTTGGTTACAAAAAACTTAGCTGCCTGTTTACGAGGCTATGTCGTCTTTTTCGAGGTTAAACGGCTCGAGTGCCATATTTGTGGCTAGAAAATAAGTCCTTGCGATCTGGGCGGCTCCGCAGAGAAAAAAGGTTGATCTCATTTGTCGCCAATCGGAATCCTCGCAAACACGGTAGTTCCCTTGCCAGGTTGCGACTCAATAGTAAATCGGCCGCCGCAGATCACCGTCCGTTCGTGCATGCCTAATATGCCCAAACCGCCATGTCCTCTGTCTTGTGGCGGCTTAGGCTCTGAGAACGAAAACCCATCGCCATTATCCTCGATAATTAGGATCAGTTCGCCGTCGTGTTTTTTAAATATGACATTCACTGTGTCCGCACTGGCATATTTGGCGACATTATTGAGCGCCTCCTGCAAAATACGGTAAATATTGTTCTCGATCTTTTCGGGAAAGCGGGTTGAATTCATGGTCTCGACATGAATCTCGGCCCCCACATCGTAATTTTGTGACCATTTTCGGACGTATATTTCAATAGCTTCGGCGAGCCGGGCGCTTTCAAGCTCTTTTGGCCGCAATTCAAAGGCGAAAAAACTCAGGTCGTCATCGATCTTCCGTGTCTGTATCTGCAGCTTTTCCATTGGAGTCGAAAGTTGGGGGAATTCAGCCGCAGCTCGTTGAAGTTCGGCAATGGTCAGTCGGATCGCTGTCAGTTGTTGTCCAAGGTGATCGTGCAGATCACGCGAGATGCGCCGGCGCTCAGATTCTTCGGCACGGATCAGATTTGCCATCATCTCTTCCCGATGTTTAGCTTCCTCGACTTGTCTCTGTTCGGTGAGATCGCGAAAAATTGCCGATAGGCCGACAAATTCGCCCGGCGGTTCGATATGCGGAGTTACACATATAGAGGTGAACATCTTTCGCCCACCGCTTCCAATACACATCGCTGACCTAAAAACGCCCTGACCCTTCTGAACCTCACTGAAAAGATCGCCGGGTTTGTAATCGGGATCGTCGAAGACGATCATTTCCCATACTTTTTTACCAATCGCCTCGTCGGAGGAGTGGCCAAACATTTTCTCTGCACCCGGATTCCATGTTTCGATATCGCCGGTTGGCCCCACACTCAGAATGGCGTCAAGCGATGCCTGAATAATAACCCCGAAATGCTCCGCCTGATGGTTAGCGGTGATTAGTCTCTGTTCGAATCGGCGGCGCTCGGTAGCGTCAAAGATTGTAAACCGGATATGCGTCGGTTCGCCCTTGCTATTCTCAATCTGCACAGCATTTATCAGAGTGGGCAAGGGGCTTTGCCCCGGCCGCACGATATCAACCGCCGCTTCTTTGATAAAACCCTGTAGTCGGACCATGGGCGCAAAATGCGTATCGTAAAAAACACGCCCTGGAACGGTCATCAATTCAGGAAGCCGGAGGTTTCTCACCCCCTCGCGAGTGTGGCCGGTGAGATCGAGAAATGTCTGGTTTACGCGAAGGATGACGGCATTCGCATCCGTGGATATATAACCGCACGGAGCATGTTCGTAGAGGTCTCCTAGACTTTCATCAGAAATATCAGCGAGGATTTTGTCCGCATGGTCTTTCACTTTGTCTTGCCTAACGTTCCGCTAAATAGGTAGTCATTTCAGGCGCGCTAAGGTGAGCGCAATGGCCCGTAGCGTCGATTAACACATATTTGCTGCCGGGAATGTGTTTGTGGCAATATTCGCCGACCGGTACCGGAGCAATGACGTCGTCCTGCGTCTGAATAATCAGCGTCGATGTCGTAACGCCCGGCAGGTCAGCCCGGTTATCCGAGAGGAATGTCACCCGTGCAAATATGCGTGCTATTTCAGGGTCGGCAGCACAAAAACTAGTTTCGAGCTCCTGGGCTAGTTCGGGCCGGTTTTCGTTGCCCATTATCACAGGGGCCATCGCGGCGGCCCATCCGAGATGATTATTTTCGAAAAACTGAAGTAGTTCCTCGACGCCATCGCGAGTAAATCCGCCAACGTAATCTCCATCGTCAATGTATCTCGGCGACGGGCCGATCATGATCAGATCGCTGAACCGCTCGGACGCCCTTTTCGCCGCCAGCAAACCGATCATGGCACTAACGGAATGCCCGACCAAGATCACATCTTTCAGATCGAGTTCTTCGACAATTTCGATAACGTCGGTCGCGTAACCGTCGAGCGTTGAGTATTTTTCCGGATCATAACTCGACAGGTCCGAGCGTCCCGCACCGACCTGATCAAATACCACGACCCGGTAATCATCTTCAAACCTGGGCGTCATCAGCCGCCACAGATGCTGATCGCAACCAAATCCGTGGACAAAGAGCATAGGCCGCGTACCGCTGCCCCAAATTTTGACGTTATTACGTTCTAATATCGACATTTTATAAATACAAATGGACTATTTAACGTGATATCCAAGGATACGAGGAACGTCGATCTATAGCAAATATCGTAGGCCCTTACCCGATTTTGTTCAGAGTAACTTATTAGCAGAACGAGCTAGGCGGTGTTCGGAAGCACAAAAGCTCCAATATGCGGCGTGTTTGTATTCAAACACGTTTCCAATGCAAGTATGAGCGAGTCGCGAAGATCCTCGGCAGTTACTATGGCATCGACCAAACCTCTCGCGGCGGCGTGTTTGGCGTCTAGTTCGCGGTCGTAGGTTTCGCGAACCTTGTCCATTTCCTCTAACATTTCGGCGGTCGGTTCTTTCCCTTCTTTTTTGAGCCGGTCAATCTGAGTTCCGTAGATCGCGACGGCGGCTGAGTCGCCTTCCATCACACCCATGCGGCCCGTGGGTAGCGAAAAGATAAAATCGGGGTCAAAGCCCTGCCCGGCCATTGCATAATATCCCGCGCCCGAGGCGTGATTAACTGTCAGAACGATCTTTGGAACGGCGGCAGTCGCCATGGCCTCAACAAAACGGGCACCGGC
>JBGTCS010000274.1:0-5170 GCA_041748715.1 Pyrinomonadaceae bacterium
GGAAAGCAGTTTCGAAGGCCGAGATGCCGGAGACATTCGCTACTATGCGACCGCCAATGCGGGCTCGGCGTTGCGGACGAGAACGGTTGGTGCTGGGTTCGGGGGTGGTACCAGCAGATCACGCTCGCGAAGCAATTCGACATGGTCGTTCATTCCCCATTTCGCCTTGTAGAGGCAATCTTCAACGGAATTACCGACGCCGGTAAAGCCTTCGAGATCGGGCGAGAAGAATCCGAAGAATTCAGGGTCTTCAGTGGCTTCTATGACGAGTGAGTATTTGAGATCAAGCATTACTCCTATCCCTGCCGCTTTAAGAATAGCATGACAGGTACCAGTGGGTACCTCTTTGGCGCCGTGATAATCGACTCGGATCAGACGTTCATGTCCCAGCTTTGCATAATAGCGGATAGATCCCTTCTCCCTGAGCAGCCTAAAGCCGTTAGTTTCTAGAAGTCGAATGAGTTCGCTAAATCTCATGATGTCACTTGAGATTCTTCTTAAAAAACTCCAGCGTCCGCTCCCATGCTAATTTAGCCGCTTCGGCGTCGTAGCGTGGAGTGGTGTCGTTATGAAAGCCGTGTTGTTTGCCTTCGTAGGTAAAGCTCTCAAACTTTTTCTTATTCTCTTTTAAAGCGGCTTCGTAGGCTTCGATGCCGGAGTTTACGCCTTGGTCGTTGCCGGCGTATTGGAACATCAGCGGGGCCATGATTTTCGGTACGTCGCCGACGCCGGCCTGGCGACCGTAGAATGGAACGCCGGCTCGAAGGTCTTTGCCGAGGCGGACGGCCAGTTGATTGACCATTCCTCCTCCAAAACAAAAACCGACCGCGCCTAGTTTTCCGGTGCTGTCGGAACGAGCTTTGAGCCATTTGGCTGAAGCGACAAAGTCCTCAGTCATTTTTTTGCCATCGACAGTGCGAAACGCGGCTACGCCTTTCTGTTCATCACCCGGATAGCCGCCGACCGAGGTCAGTCCATCCGGGGCGAATGCCAAATAGCCAGATTTTGCGAGGCGCCTAGCAACATCCTCGATATACGGATTTAAGCCTCGATTCTCATGGATGACGAGAACAGCGGGGAACTTTTTGCCCTTTGCGGGGCGTGCAAGATAACCCTTGATCGATCCGTTGCCGTCCGGCGACTGCACGGTTTCGTAACCGACCTTTATATCCTTGTCGTCGGGCATAATCGTCTGTGCCCAGGCATAGTTTGGTGTTAGGCTTTCAAAGATAGCTGCGGCCGTCAGACCGCCGACTGCAAATCTGGTGATGTGATTCATGAACGACCGACGGTCCATATCGCCATGCTGGTATTCGTGAAAAAGATCCAATAACTCTTGAGGATATTCGTCTGCTGTTTTGCGTTCCATAATTTCTCCTGATTTGAAGAGTATACGTGAGGTTGCGAAGCGGTTCAAAATTGAAGATTTCCTTCCCACGTCGTGATCGTGTAACGAATTCGTTAATTGGGTCAATATTTTGTGCGTTGACACATCAAGGCGAAGTTCACTGTGACGGCTCTCGTGCCCCAAAACAGAAATGGCCCAACGTTTCCGCCGAGCCATTCTAAATTCTGCATTCTAAATTCTGAATTATTTACGTTCCTGTTTCCCAGCTTGTCATGTATTCGAGCATTTCTGGTGTCAGTTCGTCGATGTTGATGCCCATTGCACGCAACTTGAGCGAAGCGATCTCCTGATCGACCTCGACCGGCAGGTTATGAACACCGGCAGAGAGATTTCCTTTCTCTTTCACCAAATATTCAGCCGACAACGCCTGGTTGGCGAACGACATATCCATGACGGACGCCGGATGGCCCTCGGCGGCAGCGAGGTTGATAAGACGGCCTTCGCCGAGAACGATAATGCTCTTGCCACCGGCAACGCCGATGTATTCTTCGACGAACGGACGGCGTTTGACAGCATCAGCCGACATTTCGCGAAGAGCGTCAAGATTGATCTCAAGGTCAAAGTGGCCACTGTTGCAAACGATCGCACCGTCCTTCATTACTTCAAAATGCTCTTTGTCGATAACGTGGCGGTTGCCGGTTACGGTGACGAAAAAGTCTCCGACCTTGGCAGCCTCCTTCATCGGTAAAACCCGCATTCCGTCCATAACGGCTTCGATAGCTTTGATCGGATCGATCTCGCAAACCACGACATTCGAACCCATTCCGCGGGCACGCATCGCGACGCCTTTACCGCACCAGCCATACCCGACAACGACAAGTGTTTTACCGGCAAGGAGGATGTTGGTCGCTCGGATAATTCCGTCGAGCGTCGATTGGCCCGTTCCATAACGATTATCAAAGAAATGTTTGGTCTGTGCATCGTTAACTGCGATCGACGGGAATGTCAAAACACCAGCCTTAACCATCGCCTTTAGACGAACGATACCGGTTGTAGTCTCTTCGGTCGTACCAATGAGATTGTCTATCAATTCCGGTTTTTCTTTGATCATCGTCGCAACGACGTCTGAACCGTCGTCGATGATTAGATTCGGATTTGTATCAAGTGCCGCTTTAACGTGGCGAATGTAAGTTTCTGTAGATTCACCCTTTATCGCCATGACGGGAATACCCCAATCGGCAACAAGTGATGCAGCTACATCGTCCTGAGTGGAAAGGGGATTCGACGCGATCAATAGAGATTCCGCTCCGCCGGCCTGCAACGTCCGAGCCAAATTGGCCGTTTCTGTTGTAATGTGAGCACACGCAATCAGCTTAACGCCGACCAGCGGCTTTTCTTTTTCGAATCGTTCGCGAATGAGCCGTAGAACAGGCATTTCACGATCCGCCCACTCGATACGCTGTCTGCCTTGCGGTGCAAGTCCGATGTCTTTAATGTCGTAATCCATTGAAATTCCTTCTTTAGCCATTTGTTCCAATACCTCTTTCTGCCGATGATCTCAAAGCTTCGGCCTTATCTGTTTTTTCCCAAGAAAATTCGTCACGCGTTCGCCCAAAATGGCCGAACCGGGCCGTCATTTTATAGATCGGACGACGCAAATCGAGCATCTCGATTATGCCCTTTGGCGTCAATGCAAAGTGTTCGCGAACGAGTTCAGATAATCTGTCATCGTCCAGCGTCGATGTGCCATGCGAGTCAACAAATACGGATACCGGCTCGGCAACGCCGATCGCGTATGCCAACTGGACCGTGACTTTATCAGCGAGGCCAGCAGCGACGATATTCTTCGCAATATATCGTGCCATATAAGCTGCTGAGCGATCGACTTTGGTTGGATCTTTGCCAGAAAAGGCACCGCCGCCGTGCGGGGCAAAGCCACCATACGTATCAACGATAATCTTTCGACCAGTTACTCCGGCGTCGCCCATCGGACCGCCGACGACAAATCGTCCGGTCGGGTTGATGTGATATTTTGTGTTCTCGTCCAGTAATTCCGCTGGAATGACAGGCTTAATGACCTTTTCGAGAATGTCCTTGCGGATGGTTTCGATATCGGTCTCGTCAGTC
Source organism: Pyrinomonadaceae bacterium (assembly GCA_041748715.1). Lineage (GTDB taxonomy): Bacteria > Acidobacteriota > Blastocatellia > Pyrinomonadales > Pyrinomonadaceae > OLB17. Next base: position 3,476 of record JBGTCS010000274.1, read on the forward strand.
TGCGACGAAATTACAACGGCTTCGACACGGAACGGACGACCGTCTCGATATTCGATTGAAACCTGCGATTTTCCATCGGGGCGAAGGTAGGGAATTGTGCCGTCGCGTCTAACTTCGGAGAGTTTTCGCGTCAGATTATGAGCCATTTGGATCGGCATCGGCATCAGTTCCGGTGTTTCGTTACACGCAAAACCAAACATCAAGCCCTGATCACCAGCTCCGCCGGTGTCAACACCTTGTGAAATGTCAGGTGACTGGGTTCCGATAGCGTCAATAACGCTGCAGGTGTTCGAATCGTATCCAAACTCCGCATTGTCATAGCCGATCTCTTCGATTGTCTCGCGAATGATCTGTTTATAGTTCACAACAGCCGTGGTCGTGATCTCACCTGCGACAACAGCTAAACCTGTAGTGACAAGGGTCTCACACGCAACACGTGCCATTGGATCCTGCGTGAGGATCGCGTCCAAAATTGCGTCCGAAACGTGATCGGCCATCTTATCCGGATGACCCTCAGTTACTGACTCCGATGTAAATAAAAAATTTCCGTTACTCAATTGTTTACGTAACTCCTTTTATAGGGTTGTACTAATTGGAATCTGCGACAGATAACAAAACGATAATAATAGCCTTTCGCTTGGCGCGTGTCAAAATGGAATATAGGAGCCGCTGCGGAGCTGTTACCGATACTGCCCGAAACAATATAGAATCCCGAACCAATTAATCCGCGCTTTCCTCGTTGTCGACCAAAAGCTCGTTAAAATTTTCCGGCTCAGGCTCCATGGATAGAGCGTCATGCTTTACCTTGATTCGGCCCGATCGGACATGAAGATCTCTCTGTGGAAATGGTATCTCGATATCGTTATCACGGAATTTTTCCCAGATCGCAAAATTAAGGGCACTCACAAAGGCTGTTTTTCGCTGAAGCTGTTCGGTCGTCCAGACCCATAGCTGAAGATTTATCGAACTGTCGCCAAATTCGATCAAACGCACCGCGGGTTTGGGCTCGTCGAGCACATACGGATTACTGTCCGCGATCGCGAGCAAAATCTTTCTGACGAGGTGAAGGTCCGAGTTGTAGGATACGCCGACCGGAATGCGAAACCTGACGCTTTCATTCCGGAAACTCCAATTGATGACGTTCTCCTCGATAAACTTGCTGTTTGGTACGATGATCGTAATGTTGTCGTTAGTCCGAACGGTTGTGCTGCGTGCACCGATACCTATAACTTTGCCGTCAACTCCGTCGACTTCGATTCGATCGCCTGCTTTGACGGGCCGCTCAAAGAGTATAATCAGTCCGCTGATAAAGTTGCTGGCAACATTCTGAAGTCCAAAGCCAACTCCGATACCGATCGCCCCGGCTAATACGTTCAGCGTCGTCAAATCGATGCCGACGGATTGAATGATGATCAAGAATCCCAGCAGCAGAGTAATGTATCGCATGATCGTGCCGATGGCGACCCTGGCTCCCAGATCGAGTTGCGTTTTGCCGAGGATCCGTTCGACAAATATATTCCTTAGACGTTTAGAGCCCCAAAATAGCAGGAATGTCAGTACGACAAGGTAGAGAATGCTGAGCGGTGTGATCTCAGTCCCGCCCAGCATAAAGATCCTATAGTTCAAAACACCGAGGATCTGGTCTAAATATCCGCGTAATAACTCAGTCAAATATTTTATCTCCTAAAAATGAAA
>JBGTCS010000275.1:0-2671 GCA_041748715.1 Pyrinomonadaceae bacterium
ACCAACACCTTACGGATCGCAAACACATCGCCGACCGCAGCGTCGGCCGCCGCCGATCTCAATGGCAAAGCGACGCAGATCGCGTGCGAAACCATTCGTGACCGGCTTTTCGAAGTTGCAAAGGACCTCGTCGAGGCCGCCGGCACAGACGAGCTATCGCTTGAAAATGGATTTGTTTACCGAAACGGCGAAAAGACCGATCTCGGCTGGCAAGCTCTCATTCTCGAAGCCTACCTTCAACGTGTAAATATCAGCGAACACGCACATTACGCAACGCCCGGCATTAGTTTTGACTGGAGCACGGCAAAAGGACATCCGTTTGCCTATCATGTTTACGGAACGGCGATCGTCGGTGTGACAGTCGACTGTCTTCGCGGCCGCTATGAGGTCGATTATGTAAAATGCTGTCACGATTTTGGATCGTCGATGAACACCTCGGTCGATCATGGCCAGATCGAGGGCGGAATCGTTCAAGGCCTCGGCTGGATGACAATGGAAGAGGTCGTTTATGACGCCGAGGGAAAACTTCGCTCAAACGCCCTTTCGACCTACAAGGTGCCCGACATCTATTCGGTCCCAAATGAGATCGCTATTCTCCCGCTCAAAACTGACCGGGAAAACCTCGCGATATTTAACTCAAAGGCGGTCGGCGAACCGCCGCTGATGTACGGCATCGGTGCTTATTTTGCCATTCGAAATGCGGTCCAAGCGTTTACCGAAACCTCGCCGGTTTTTGATGCTCCGTTCACGCCGGAAAAGGTTCTGATGAATTTGTACGACTCGGGACAGAACGGGAATCTAAAAACCTTTAGCATGGACAAACATGCCAAAAATACTAATATTTGATGTAAATGAAACGCTGCTTGATCTCAGCCCGCTCCGGCCGCATTTTGAACGGTCGTTTGGCGATGCCAATGTGATGGGACATTGGTTTCTGACGCTCTTGCATTCGTCGTTGACGGTGACCTTGACCGAAAACTATAAGGATTTTGGGGCTCTTGCCGGCTCGGCTTTGGATGTGGTTGCCAAATTGAGAAAGGTTTCCCTAACAGGTGAAGACCGTCGAACGATCCTGGAAACTATTAAAAAACTGCCGCCACATCCAGAAGTGCCTGAGAGCCTTGAGAGATTACGGAACAGTGGTTTTCGGCTTTTCACATTGACCAATTCGCCGCGAAAAACTTTGGATTCGCAAATGGAATTTGCTGGACTCGGAAAATATTTCGAAGCTCTATTCTCAGTCGATGAAACTAAAAGATTCAAACCTGCGGTCGAAACATATCGTTCGGTTGCCGATAAACTCGGTGTCAAGACATCTGAGATGAGGATGATCGCCGCCCACGACTGGGATATTGCTGGTGCGATAAACGCCGGATGCCAAACGGCCTATATAGCTCGCACGGGCAAGGTCTACAACGAACTTTATAAAAAGGCGGATATAACCGGAAAAGACCTTAGCGAAGTTGCGGAGAAACTTTTGCATGCATAGCATTCGACATTTGCAATGTTTTGGTAGAACGATTGGATGAAGAAGGAAACAGAGATTTGGGAATTTGCCGCCGCAAAGACTAAGAAAGGCATCTCGCTGATCTTGCTTGTCGTCGCCGAAAGCTCGGGCAGCAGTCCGGGCCGTGCCGGTTACAGAATGGCTGTTGCCGATGACGGCGAACTATGCGGCAGCATAGGCGGCGGAGCGATGGAAGTGCGTTTGGTCGAGCAGGCTAGATCTCGAATTAGAGATTTGAAATTTGAAATGAAATCGGGCGTCATCCCACAGGTTCACCAAAAAAATGTTCCACATTCAAGCGGAATGATCTGTTCCGGCCGTCAGACCTTGATCGTTAAAATACTAACTGTACGCGATGCCGCGATGATTGAGGCAGCGATCACCGCTTTACAGGATGAAAATCCTGCCATTCTCGCTATCTCACCCAATGAATTTACGGTCGCGGCCAAAGAGAAAATGACGCCAGACGTAAATATCTTTTTTGAAAAGCGAGGCGAGAACGACTACTTTTACAGCGAAAGGCTCGGTGCGAAAAATGATCTCTGTATCATCGGCGGGGGACATTGTGCTCTGGCGCTGTCGGAGCTGATGTCGAAACTAGACTTTCGGATCTCGATCTTTGACGATCGGCCCGATCTGAACACTCTCGAAAAAAACGTCTTTGCAGATCGGATCAGCATCATTGACGATTACCAGAAGATCGGCGAATTAATTCCCTCGGGCCTCGATACATATGTGGTGGTTATGACGGTCGGATATAAATCGGATGAGATCGTTATTCGAAGTCTGTTTGAAAAAGACTTCAAATATTTTGGAGTCCTGGGCAGCAAGGCAAAGATGAAAACGCTTTTGACCGCTCTCAAAAAAGACGGCTTTCCCCCAGAAAGGCTTTCCCGCATCCGCACTCCGATCGGCCTGAATATCAACAGCCGCACTCCCGAAGAGATCGCCGTCAGCATCGCAGCGGAGATAATCTCGGTCAAAAACAGCTAATCCAGGTTTTATCAGGAACATATCCATCCTCACGGTGTCTAACTAAACGAACGCATGGCACCGGCGTTTAGGAGGATTTGAAATGTTTGACAAATTAATCGCCAGCGAACCTGAAGGAGCGGCTCTTAGGAACCGCCGAAATTATTTTATGGTGTCATCGCTCATTGTCGG
>JBGTCS010000276.1:0-14153 GCA_041748715.1 Pyrinomonadaceae bacterium
TACGGCGGTGAGGGCTTCCATTTCTACGCCGGTTTGGGCGTTGGTGACGGCCTCGGCTTCGAGAAAAATTCCAAAATCCCGAAATTCGGCGGTTACATTCACCTTAGAAAGATTTATTTGATGACAAAGCGGTATCAGCTCGGAAGTCTTTTTGGCCGCTATAATACCGGCGATGCGGGCGATCTCGAGCGGGTCACCTTTTGGAGTTTGCCGAGTTTGGAGAGTTTCCAGAGTTTCCCGGGAAAGCAGAACTTTTCCTGTTGCGACGGCCCGACGAACCGTCGGCTCCTTATACGAGACATCGACCATTTTTACCTGTCCGGCGTCGTCAAAATGTGAAAGTTCGTTCATATCATTTTATAAATAAACAATTTCGGCGACCTCGCCCTTTGCCAAAGCCTTTCCTTTCGGCAGAAAAATGAGCGAATTAGCTTGAGCAAAACCTATAAAATCCGATGACCCATGCCATTTTAGCGGATGAGCGACCAAATGCCCCGATTTATTTGTCTCAAGCCGCGAAGGCAGATATGTATCGCGTTCGCGGGCCGCACGCGCGTCCGTCGCTATAACCGAATAACCCTTTTTCATTTCGGTCGCCTCGGCTCCCTGTAATTTTAATATCGCCTTACGTACAAAAAGATGAAAGGTCACCGCCGCCGAGACCGGATTGCCCGGAAGTCCGAAGATCAGTGTCGTTCCCAGCTTTGCAAATACCATCGGTTTGCCTGGTTTGAGACGAATTTTCTCAATAAATATTTCGGCGCCAAGTTCGGCGAGGGCCGTCTTTGTGAAATCGTATTTTCCGACCGAAACACCGCCCGTGATAACTAGTATATCGATGCCCTTTGCGGCTTTTTTAATCTCAGATTTCAAATCTGAGATATCGTCACTAACATTTGGGAGGATCTCGGCGTTAGCGCCGAATTTACGACTAAGCACCTGAAGCATCACAGAATTCGAATTGCGGATCTGATCGCGTCCCGGTTTTTTGTGGATCTCGACGATCTCGCTTCCGGTGCCGACGATTGCGACTCGCGGCTGTTTGGCAATTTTAACTTTTGCATATCCAAATGCAGCGATAGCCGCGATCATATTCTCGGTGATGCGAACACCGGAACTAAAAACGGGCGTTCCTTTTTGTATCTCGCTGCCTTTGCGGACGATATAACGCTCCTCTTCGGTCGGTTCCCGGATCTCTACGGTTTGATCTCCAGTCTCGCGGGTCACCTCGACCTTTTGTATCGCATCGGCTCCAGCTGGGACGGGAGCACCGGTCATGATCCGGACCGCTTCGCCGGATTTCAAAGTCTTATGCCAGCCTTTTCCGGCGGCTGATTCGCCCGCGATCTTTAGGATGGCCGGAGTATTTTTTGTATCGGCGGCTATAACGGCGTAGCCGTCCATTTGCGAGCGGTCAAACGGCGGCAGGTCGGTGTCGGCGATGATGTCCTCGCGCAGGATCCGATTGACAGAGGCCGCAATATCCAGCTTTTCAGCTCCGAGCGCGGCCGTGACGTCGTCAATTATTTTTATGGCTTTTGTTACTGAAATCATCTGATCAGATAAAAACTGGTCTGTCGCGGGCGGATAAATTTGAAGCCGGCCGGTGTCATAACGGCGTCGTCCTCCGCCATGATCGTGACTTTTTGGCCATTCCATTCGGCAACGTTGGTCGATGAATTGAGTTCGATAGAAGTGTAAGATCCGAGTCGGAGACGTTCCTCATCACCGCCGATTCCGCGGCGAAAGTCGATCGAGGCTCCAAGGCCGTGGCCATGCGTTCCGATCGGATGCGAATAGATCATGGCGTCGATACCTTGCTTTTTACATTCGTCCATCGTCGCATCGTAAACCTCAGAGCCGGTCATTCCGGCTCTCGCGAAACCAAATAAAATATCCTGAAGCCGATTTGTATTTTTCAGTGCGGTTTTCATTCCGGCGGGTGCGTCTTTTTCACCCGCTTTCAGAATGTACCCGTGCTTTTGCCAATCCGTGCTGAGGCCCATATAGATCAGTCCAAAATCAACATGGATCAGATCGCCGCGTTCGATGACGAGGTTTTCGTCGGCGACGCTCAAAAACTGTTGGGTGGTACCGGTCGATTCTGCCTGTCGCTGAACCCGAAGATCCGGCTGGAACCAGATGCCGAGGCCGAGGTTGTTGACCTGCTGCATCATCCACCACCGAACATCGCCGACGGTGGTTTTGCCTGGCTTTATCACCTCGTTCGAAAAGGCCCGACGAGTGATCACATCAGTCGCCAAGACCGCTTTTTCATAATGGGCAAGCTCGTCCGGGAGGCGCGTGTCAAAAAATTCGGTTAACAGTTTCGAGGCTGATACAAATTTCTTTTCATTGTCCGGGCCGAGAGTCTCGGCGAGGAATTTGTAGCCGTCGTAGGTCAAACCGCTTTGTTGGCCGCGTGTGCCACCGATGTTTAGAGCGATAGTCTTAGGGGCGCGGTCGTCAATGAGTTTTTTTAGGGCAGCCGGCATTTCGGCTCTCGGTGGATTTAGAACCGTGTAATGATTTTTTAACCGCTCTTCGAGATATCTGACGATGGCTACTCGCTCGATCCGCTGGCCCTGATCGATAAACACAAAAATATCGCGGCGGCCGACTATCGGTATCGGCGGCACAATATGCTCTGTCACCGGATCGCTGTGAAATTCTTCGTTGACGACGATCCACATCTCGATGCCGTGACGTTTCATCATCGGCAGCAGGTTGGAGCCAAGCCGTTTCATCAGCCACGACTCTCGAACATCCATCTGTTCTCGCTGTGAAAGCAGTTTTGGCATCGCCGGGATCGGTTCGTTGGATCGATTCTGGGCAACTGTAGCCCAGCCATTCGTTAAATGGATGAGTGTCAATATTGAAAACCAAACAATACGCTCAAATCCAGTAATGTGAATATGCAATTTCATGAAGTTTTTTATTTCGACTCGGACGATGGGCTTAATCAGAGCGCATCAACGCGGCGAAACCCGCCTGAACAAAATTGCGGTCATTCGTAAGAGCCTCCCGAACGTCATAATCCCGCATCACCATAAAGGAGACGCAGTCGATTAAGCCCCAAGGCTTGTCCTGCCGGGACCGATAGAGTTCAAAGGCTCTTGCGAAAAGATCGGGTTTCAAGCCCACTATCGTGATCAATTCATCTGTAAGGAAATTTTCGATTGTTTCGATCGCCTCCGCCCGATACCTTTTGGCTAACGAGTTTCCCACTTCCAGAAGTACGCAATCCGTCGTAAGCCAATCGTCATTCCGGTGGCTATCCAAAAGACTAAGTGCTTTTTCGTGGAGGTCGTCACGCGGACTGATCCAGGCGATCACGAAAGCGGTGTCAACGAAGATCATTGTCTAAACTCTTGTCCCCGTATAAATAATCATCGATATTCGAGGCAAAATCGGCAGGGGCGTCGATTCTTACCTCACTCATCTTTTCCATAAATATCTCTCGTGACTGTTTCATTGGCCGAATGTCCGAAAGTCCGCGAATATACCGGTATAAGGGTTCCAACTTGTCGATGGGAACCCGGTCGATCTCCCGTTTGACATCTTCGACCGTGATTGCATTAGCCATTTTGGAGCCTCCTCACTAATCAAATATGATACTAAATACAGGATGATTCGTCTAAGTTTTCCGAGAATGATAGAATACCGCTTTTGATTAGACTCGACGAATAATATAACTGCATTATGATTGAATTTGAATTGACTGACGAACATAAGGCTTTGCAACAGACCGTTCGCGAATTTGTCGCGGGCGAGGTCGCTCCGTATATAAAAGAATGGGACGAGAAATCGCATTTTGAACGCTCGGTTTTTGACAAGATGGCGGACCTCGGGCTGATGGGTGTGTGTATTCCCGAACAGTACGGTGGCGCCGGATTTGACTACATCTCACTTGGCATAGTCTGCGAAGAACTTGAGGCCTGCGATACATTTCTTCGCGTCGCGATGAGCGTTCACGTTGGGTTGAACAGCCTCAGCGTCTACAGTTGGGGAACCGAGGAACAAAAGCAAAAATATCTCGTTCCGCAGGCAAAGGGCGAGAAACTCGCGACATTTGGTCTGACCGAGCCAAACGCCGGTTCGGATGTCATTGGAATGCGTTCATACGCCAAACGCGATGGCGACGACTGGATCTTGAACGGTGAAAAAATGTGGATCAGCCTTGGTAACACGGCCGATCACTTTCTGTTCTTTTGCTGGACCGATCAGGAAAAACAAAAGGCCCGCGATCATAGCGGTTTAAGCTGCTTTATTATCGAACGTTCGATGAAAGGGTTTACAAGCGGCACGCTTCACGGAAAAATGGGGATCCGGGCAGGCGATACGGGGTACTTTTCGCTTCAGGATGTTCGAGTGCCGAAGGAAAACATGCTCGGAAACGAGGGCGAAGGTTTTAAGATCGCTATGTTTTCGCTCGAAAATGGCCGTTATACTGTCGCGTCCGGCGCAACCGGCGTTATTCGGGCTTCGCGCGATGCTTGTGTCTCATACGCAAATACCCGCGAGGTGCAGGGCGAAAAGATCGGCAACTTCCAACTTGTAAAGCAAAAGATCGCCAATATGGAGGCCGATTACCAGATGTCTCATCTGCTTTGGCTCAAGTGTGGCTATCTAAAAAATATGGGACTGCCGTCGGGAAAGGCGGCGAGCCTGGCTAAATGGCAGGCTACCATCCGCAGCGAAACTGCGGCGTCGATGGCGATCGAATTGCACGGGGCAAACGGTTACATCAATGATTATCCCGTCGAGCGTTATCTCCGTAATTGCAAAGCCGCAGTAATCTACGAGGGAACCAGAGATATTCACACGTTGATGCAGGCCGACTGGGCGCTTGGACTCAAAAAGGAAAAAATTGCACGCGTATCTTTGCCTCCGTATAAGGCCTCGGACAGCAGCGAAGCGGCCGCATAAAATATTGGCGATTGAAAAAAGGAATGAGCGAGAGAATTGCCATCTCTCGCTCATTTTTTGCGTTAATTTAATCCCCGCAGAATTCTATTTATCTTTTTTTGGATCCGAGTTATCAGCACTGCCGTCACCGGCCGGCTGGGGTTTGGTTTGAGTTATCGAGTCGGGGCTTTTGTTGGTCATTTTCCAATCGTCACCCTCTTTTACAAAAACGATGCGTATGCCGTTTGGATAAATATCCGAACGAATCTCTGCCTCGGCTGTGTCTCCGTTGATCGTTTCGTTGCGAACCTCGCATAATTTGCCTGAAACTTTATCATCCTCGAGGAATTTCATCAAGCCTTTAATATTGTCCTCTTTCATTATCTGCTCAAAGTATTTGATCGTGTCCTTCGAATAACTCTTACGGATCGCTGCTTCATCGTTCTTGACCCACGCTTCGCAATAGGCCTTGAATACCGGTGTCAGCGTTGGTGCATTATTCAGGACCTGGTCGGCAGCAGGAGTTTTTGTCTCGGCCGGAGCATTCGCATTATTTGCTGAGTCATTTGCGGGAGCAGAGCCTCCGCAGCCGAACGAAACCACAGCCGTCACGCATGCCGCAGTTAGAATGATTGATTTTAAGCTCATATAATAGTTGAGGTTCCTCCAATTGGCTTGAAGTCCCGAGTATAATATTTTTGTATAAAATGAACAAAACCGCTCAAACTGAATTGCACAGGAAGTATTTGATCGACGCGTTGCCCGAACCGTTGACGCCGGCGAGCAGACATTTACAGATATTTGACAACTATATCGAGGGCACGCGAATGCGTTTGCGAAAGATTCGCGACCCGTACACGCCATCGTGGACACGTATTCTGCAACAGCATTTTTTGATCGAGGATGCTGAGAGGCCCATAGGAAAGATCGCGGAAATCTATTTGAATGACGGGGAATATGCGGCATTCAGTCGATTTCAGGGAAGGGAAATCCGAAAGAATCGTTACTTTCACGAGATCGATCTGATGTCGATAGCGTTTGACATTTATCTCGGTGGATTGTGGGGACTGAATATTGCCAAGATCGATTTCGAGACCGTTGAGATGCGGGACGCTTTTGAGCCGCCGACCTTTGCGATTTTTGAGATCACAAATTATCCATTCTTTGATGGTCAGAATCTCGTTGAGAAAAAATTCAGCGACGTCCAGCAGGAAGTCGCAAGATTGGGTTCGCTAACGCCTCCGATTTCGGCACGCGCTGATGAGTGATGTATTGAATTTATCGTTTTCGCGGAGTTTGATCGACGGCTCGTTCGAGCGAATCCCAAATTCGCAGATAGATCTGCGTTTCTTTTGGAATCAGGTTTGTCCAGCTTTCCCCGCCCCGATTTATGTAGCCCGCTAGTTTCGCAGGATTCGAATTGTATCCGGCCGCCATCAACTGTTCCTGCGTGGCGATCCCGTCTTGCATCGCGTCCGTTATCGTCTGGCGGGCCGACAGGTCATCCCACGTCATCTGCATATACAAAAGCATGGCTTGGGCGGCGTTTACGTGATTTCGCATTCCCTCAACAAAATCGGGCATCAGTGCGGCCCCGCCGAAACGGCTGCGAACCATTCGATAGGTCGACGGAATCATCTGGACCATTCCACCAGCACCTGCGGAACTGACCGAGTATCGGTAGGTCTGGCCTTCGTTAAGAGCATAAAGAGTGAAGATATCATTGTAGATATTTGGATGATATTCCGTGCGGAATCGCAAATGGTCAACATGCTCGACCGTGGCTAATCGCTCGGCAATGTCAGCGATCTTGGGTTGAATGACATAGCCCTTGTTTCGCAACTGATCTCTCGCGATCTCAATGACATTGTGAACGTAGAATCGCCCTGCGTTGACAACTTCGGGCGTAATTAATCCGGGATGTGTCGAGACATAATAAGCCATCTCAGAATAAACGCCCCCGTTTTCGCGCGGATACTGAACCAGCAGCGGTAGGTATGGCTTGCCCTTGAGATCGGTAATTACAACCGGAGTGTTGACTCCGTTTCCACGGATCGTTCGCGATGTGACCTGTTTGCCATTTGCAGAGATCGCCATCGTTGAAACCAACGGCATCAAAAACTGATCCTTGGACATAACGATCGAGTCGATCTGTTCATCATCCCAATCATAGTAGGCGACGCGTATGAGGCTTGTAAAAACAACCGATTCGGATGCGGCCGTAGTTAAAGGACGCGTTTGCAACTGGCGTTTTGCTTCGGCGATCTTGGCCTTGATTTGCGAAAAGCTAAGAACGTTTTGGTTAAGATTGTCGAGTCGCGAGGGCTCCGGTTGAGGAGGTTGGGCGGGCGACTTTTCCCGCACGGGCGTTGGTGCCGACGATTTCGAATCCTGGATCGGAGGTAAAGTGTCGGTAACAACGACGCGACTTGAACTAGGTGTCGGCGTAATTTGACCAAAGGTTGAAAATGTTAAACTCGCAAAGACGAAAAGGCCAAATAGAACGCTTTTTTTCATAGTATTGTTGAAGGGTTTTCTTCGAAAGTGTTCGATATCGAACGGGCCGCTGGAAAGCAACTATAAGATTCTCTCAAAAGAGCATTGGTTGTCAAACAAATTCAACAAACTTATCGAAGTTATAAATTCTACTTATGGGGCAAGCCAGTTTGTTTCGTCTTCGGCCATAAGGTATAAATAAGCTTTTCCCGCTTTATCAGCGGTTTTGTTTTATGAAACATCTCTTTGGAACCGATGGTATTCGCGGCCCGGCTGGCAATTTTCCACTTGATGAAAAAACGGTTAGGCTCATCGGATCATCGCTGTCGCGGCAATTTCGAGCGAAGCTAGGCCGCGAACCACGTTTTTTATCAGGTCGGGACACGCGTGAGTCAGGCCAGTGGCTCGAAGCGGCGTTTTCCGCGGGTGCAGTCGCCGGAGGGGCGATTTGCAAATCCGCCGGTGTGATCACAACGCCGGGCGTAGCATATCTGACAAAAGCGTTCGATTACGATGCCGGAATTGTTATCAGCGCGTCGCATAATCCATTCGAAGATAACGGTATCAAGATATTTTTGCCATCCGGAATCAAGATCGACGAGGACACCGAGCGGGCGATCGAACAGGATATTTTTAGCGAAATCGCCCCGATCTCAGACGTGTTCGCGAATCAAGATCCTGAATCGGAAGCTTTCTTCCACCTTGCGTATTCAACCTATTTGAGCGACGCCGCGAGCAGGATCAAGCTCAACCACTACAAAATAATCATCGATGGAGCGAACGGCGCCGCTTCAGGTTTTGCGGCCGGCGTATTTAATAAATTCGGCGGCGGCGTGACGGTCATCAACGATAAGCCGGATGGCCGGAATATCAACCTGAATTGCGGATCACTTCATCTCGAACATTTGCAAAAAAAAGTCGTCGAAGAAAAAGCCGACCTGGGCGTTGCGTTTGACGGGGACGCCGACCGAGCTCTGTTTGTAGACGAGACGGGAAAGATTATCGACGGCGATGCAACGCTCTGGATAATGGCCTGTTATTTAAAGGATCATGGTAAGCTCGCTAACTCGACGGTTGTTGCGACGGTCATGAGCAATATTGGTCTGGAGTTGGCATTGAGAACAAAGGGAATTGAGCTTGTGAGAGCGAATGTCGGAGACAAATACGTTCTCGAAAAGCTGGTCGAGACCGGGTCCGAGATCGGTGGCGAGCAATCAGGACATATTATTTTCCCCGAGACGAGTCTTGTCGGTGACGGGATGATGACCGCGTTGCTTGTGCTGAGCTCTATAAGTGAGCAAAATATAAAGCTTTCTGAAGCGGCGGCCGGTTTTATCGCTTATCCTCAGATTTTATTAAACGTTAAGGTGGGCGAAAAACGCCCCTTCGATGATGTTCCAGCGATAGCGGCTGCTGCGAAAGAGGTCGAGAAAGAACTCGAAAACAACGGCCGCCTTCTGCTGAGATATTCAGGCACCGAGAATCTTGCCCGCGTAATGATCGAGGGAAAAGATCAAGCCTCCATAGAAAATCAGGCCCGTCGATTGGCGGGTGTTATCAAAAATTCACTCGGATGAGATCGCACACACTAAACATAGATTTTTCCAGCTCCCCCGCGGGTTATCAGATCGATATTGGCCACGATCTTTTGGCCGATTGCGGCAATTGGGCTCGAAAAACTCTGGGCGAAAGCGTCGTCAAGATAATTATCGTCTCAAATGCGACTGTTTTTGATCTGTACGGACAACAGGTCGCGGACAGCTTGAAAGATGCAGAGTATACGGTCGAACATTTTTTGATGGACGACGGCGAAGAGTTTAAAAGTCTGCAAACCGCGGAATCCGCATTAAGATTTATTTCCGAATCGCGACTTGCGAGAACGGACGCGGTCGTGGCACTTGGCGGCGGTGTCGTAGGAGATTTGGCCGGGTTTGTATCGGCAATCTATCTTCGCGGCATCGCGTTTTTGCAGATCCCGACAACACTTTTGTCGATGATCGATTCATCGGTCGGCGGCAAGACGGGCGTGAATTCAAGATTTGGAAAGAATTTGATCGGATCGTTTCATCAGCCGTCGGGCGTACTGGTTGATATTGAGACGCTGACGACGCTCCCAACCCGCGAAATAACTGCGGGATTTTGCGAAGCTGTAAAACAGGGAGCCATCAGCGGGAATAAATTGCTAACCCAAACGAGAGATTTTCTGACGCTATTTCCGCCCGAGACGATCTCAACGATAACGGGCAACGGCGATCTGCCGACCAAATTATCGGACCTCTTGGCCGCACATATCGGATTTAAGGCCTCGATCGTTGCAGGCGATGAAAGGGAATCGCAAACTCGTTTGGACGCCAAGTCTAGAAAGATCCTCAACTTTGGCCATACGCTTGCCCACGCTCTCGAAAAGGTCACGCACTATAAATACTTCAAACACGGCGAAGCTGTCGGGTACGGTATTTTGTTTGCCGCCGAGCTTTCAAAAAATCTTGCACTCTGCGGCGAGAAAGATGTAGACTTGTTGAACGATGTTTTGCAAAACGTCGGCACCCTGCCCGCTCTTGCTGATATCGACGGAGAAGAGATTTTTGAGGCATTCAAATTCGACAAAAAACAGCTTTCCGGTTCGCTACAAATGGTTCTGCTAAAAGGAATAGGAGATCCGGTGATCCTTTCAGAGGACGAAATTCCTCAAAATACCGCAAAGACAGTCCTCGAAGCCTTTCTGCAAAAATGGGCGTGAAAACGGTTCCATCTGCTTTTTAGGAAAAACGATAATGAATAGAATTGTAAAATATCGGGAATCCGAACGCGGAAGTGCCGGCGTAAAATTTTTTATTACCCTGGTAATTATTTTATTGGTGGGGAATGCCGCTTACAATTACATTCCAGTTGCTTACGAGGCAGAGACCGTAAAAACTGACATGCAGGCCGCCGTTTTACAAAGCCTGGCGACCCCTGGGAAAATTAATGCGGTGGACAATGTAAAAACCCGCCTGCAAAGGACTTTTGTCCAGAATCAAGTTCCGAAGAATGCGCTTATGGATGTCAGACAAACGGGGCCAACTATTACGGCACGCGTTGCCTATACAAAACAGATAAATATACTGCCGTTTGGAATCTATAAGTATTTTTATGTTTTTGACCACACTGCTACTCCAAGCGGGTTTTTATTAGATCAGAAATAATCTAAACGGACGCGGCCAGAATATGTTGGATCTTTAGTGGCTGGATCTGGATCAGACCTTCGGGAGCATCGGCGAGCCATGTGCTCGGACAGACGCCGCAAGTTGTACATTTTTCAACTGCCGGACAGGGAAGACTCGAAAGGGATTCGAGCGCTTTGTCGTGTTCGGTTTTTAAGAAATCGAACGACAAGCCCGAATCGACAATTGACCACGGAAGAAATTCCTCATAACTTCGATCTCGCGAAGTATGAAAAGCCGCGTCAGTATTCGTTTCTCGCAGAGCACGATTTAAGTCACCGCCAAAGCGGGCCGCCGCATCGATAACTTTTGCGACGTTACGATCGCCGGACGAGTATAGGGCCTGTTCGTGAGCGATACGGGCGGACATGTAGCGGACCTCGACATTTGGGATCTTGCTGAGGCCTTTACAAACGTATTTGATTCGGCGTTTTAATTCGCGTTCGTCGCAGATCGCATCCCATTGGAGCGGAGTATTTGGTTTTGGAACAAAACCATTGAGCGACGGGATGATCTTGCCTGCTCGGCCAAATTTCTTACCGGCCTCGAGCATTCGGTCCTTTATTCGTTCGACCAAAACAAACATTTCGTCTAAATCCTCGTCGGTTTCGGTCGGCAGGCCAACCATCATATACAGTTTGACGGTGAGCATTCCGCGATCAAAAACAGCTCCGCAGATGTCGACAATTTCATCGTTGGTTAAGTTTTTGTTGATCACACGACGAAGCCGGTCCGAGCCTGTTTCCGGAGCGACGGCAATTTGCTGGTCGTTCGATTCGACAAGCGCGTCAAGCAATTCATCTGAAATCTGGTCAAGCCTTAGAGACGAAACGGAGATCCGATAATCCATCGCCCGCAACTCTCTCAAAATAGTCGAAATCTCCGGATGATCGCAGACGGCGGTCGAGACCAAGCCGATCTTATCAGTCTTGGAACGCCATTCGCGCGCCTTTTCCAGAATATCTTTGGCGGGCACAACGCGCGGCGGGTAATAGTTATATCCAGCCCAGCAAAAACGACAGCCCTGTGAGCAACCGCGTGAAATCTCGACCAATAAGCGGTCGCCCATTTCGGCACCTGGCGACCAAATGGCCGTCGACGGACAGAATGTCTCCTGACTAAGCAGAAATTCGGCCAGTTCCGTTTCTCCGCGTTTCAGAGCACGGCGGAGCGTGCCCTCTTTTGGATTGACAGATGCGACTGCCCGGCCAACACGCTTTGGAACACCCTTTTCCTTTGGTAAGTAATCAAAAACGGTCCCATCGTCGTTATAAATAACATCGTAGAGCGATGGCACGTAAAATCCGCGGCCGATCTTGGCCAGATTTAAGAGAATATCGTCCTTGCATTCATTTTCAACGATTGCGTCAACCAGTTGGAAAGCAAGTATTTCTCCTTCGCCCACCGCAATGACATCGGTGAAATCTGCTATCGGCTCGGGATTAAGAAACGATGCCGCGCCGCCCATGATAACTAGCGGATGCCGATCGTCGCGTTCGGCAGACCAAACGGGGATATCGGCCAGCCTAAGCATTCTGGCCATATTGAGATAATCCGTTTCAAACGAGATCGAAAACGCGACGACGTCAAATCCTTTGATCCGCGATTGAGTTTCCAGCGACATCAACGGTGTTCCGGTTTTTTCGTATTCGACCATTTCGGCCTTATCGGGCAGAAATACGCGTTCAGAGATAACGCCGGGGATAGAATTAAAGAGCTCATACATCGTGTGCAAGCCAAGATTGGCCATCCCTATAGAATGGGTATTTGGATAGCAGAGAGCGATCCGCAACCCTCGTTCACGAGATACGATAAACCCCTCTTCAAGGGCAAGTTTCTTTTTATAGCTGTCGATGATGCGTTTACTCATTCAATTTACAAACGTTTAGGTTAACAGACCCAGACCGCGATAACAACAAAGACGACGGGCCTGTTAGAACTCTATGAGAATGTCCTAGTTTGAACTCAATAGAAATGTCCCAGTGTATTAAAAGGTTGATCATCCAAAGAAGGAGGTGATCAATGGAGAAAATAGGGGCAATACTAATGAGTGAAAAAGAGCGGGATTCGCTGGTGGTAATGGAGAGGGTGAAACTGGGCGAGCTCAGGGTGAGCGAGGCAGCGCTTATTTTGGGAATAAGTTACCGACAATGTTGGCGGCGGTGGGGGCGGTATGTGGCTGAAGGGGCAGCGGGGCTGGTGCATCGGCTTCGGGGCACCAGGGGAAACCGGTCGATGCCGGAGGCGTTGCGGGAGAGGATCGTGAGGCTCTATTGCGAGCGGTACGATGGATTTGGGCCGGTACTGTTTACGGAGAAGCTGGAGGCGATACACGCTATCAAGGTTGATCACGAGACGGTGAGGCGGCTGTTGATAAAAGAAGGGCTGTGGAAGCCGGTGAGGAAGCGGAAAAAGCGGCACAAGGCGTGGCGCGAGCGGCGATCCCACTTTGGGGATCTGGTGCAGATGGACGGGTCGCATCACAAGTGGTTCGAGGATCGCGGCTCGAAGTGCTGTCTGATGGTGATGATCGACGACGCGACGGGGATCAGGATGTCGCTTTTGTCGGAAGAAGAGACGACCGAGGCGGCGATGAAACTTTTGTGGATGTGGATCGCCCGGTACGGTGTGCCAAAGGCCCTGTACACGGACAAAAAGAACGTGTATGTGGCGTCTGAGAAGGATCGGGAAAACGCGCGGCTCGCCGGAAGTGAGGCATTGACGCAGTTTGGCCGTTCGTGCAAAAAGCTGGGTATCGAGATCATTCGTGCCCATTCGCCGCAGGCCAAGGGCCGTGTCGAGCGTTCAAACGCGGTGTATCAGGACCGGCTTGTAAAGGAATTGCGGCTAAAAGGCATAAGCGACATCGCCCGGGCAAACGAACTGCTGACCGGCGGGTTTGACGACGATCTGAACCGACGCTTTGCCATCGAGCCGGTCGAGACGGCGGATCATCACCGTTCGGCGACGGGCATCGATCTGGCGGCTGTTTTCTCGATCGAGCACGAGCGAACGCTCTCGATCAATTGGACCTTGAGCTTTGAGAATCAGCTGTTTCAACTCACACCAGCGTCAAGAAACTATTCGCCCGCCAAGCGAAAGGTCACGGTTAAAAGCTATCTGGACGGCTCGCTTCATATGTTCTATCGCGGAGAAGAAATCGGCTACGAACAGTTTGTTCCAGACCTTGCCGGAAAGACCAAAACGCCGCGAAGGGAGAGAAGCCTTGCCGCCAGCGGCAAGCCTCCTCTCCCTTCGCCAGATCACCCCTGGAGAACTCCATGGTCAACCAAACAAATTATGAAACAACAACTACAAAAAACTTGAAAACTAGGACATTTCTAAAGAGTTTATATATAGGACATTTCTAACGAGTTTTGACAGAAAAAAGTTTGGAGTGTGAGTAGCACATCATATGTCCGTTGCCGAGCGAAGCCTTCAATTTACAAGCAGTTGAACCGCAGTCGCAAGCAAGCTGTGGGGTTCGTTAAATCAAATGATGAATGTCGAATGATGAATGATGAGTTATGAGTGATAAGTGAATAG
>JBGTCS010000277.1:0-13008 GCA_041748715.1 Pyrinomonadaceae bacterium
AGTGTCGTTTTACCCGAACTTTCAGGTCCGTAAACCTCGACGATCCGGCCTCGAGGGAAACCGCCGACGCCGATTGCGGCGTCAAGACTGAGACAGGTAGTCGAAATAGCCCCAATATCCTGGTGCGGCCTTTCGCCCAAACGCATTATCGACCCTTTGCCAAATTTTTTCTCGATCTGTGCCAACGCAGATTCGATCGCTTTACCTTTATCCATGCTCATAGTTTTGATCTCCCGTGCAAAAACGCTAGATTTATTCTTTCAACAAAAAAATTCTAACACATGAAACAGTGAAATGTGCAACAGCGTTGCACGTATGATACGCATCTTTGATCGCGTATTATTGATTGCTCAGTAATTTTTCTTAAAAACCCAACCATTAAAACGAAAAACTCGTTGAAAAACTCACATTCCGAGGATAAATCGGCCATGAGTCGCCCCCAAACCCGGAACGGGTTATCGACCGCAAAAAGTTTGGCGACGACATATTCCCGATGGGATTTGCTTTGTTATTGATGTTAAGAACGTTATTAAATGAAATTCCAAAGCTTAGTCGTTGCCGGGGCGTGTTCTTGTTCGCTTTATCTTTGTTAAATCCGAAACTTTTCGACAAATAAACACTCAACTCCGCATTTCCCGGACCGACGCCGAGATTATTTGGAATAAGGGCGTCTCCCGCGGCCGGATTTGGATCCAGTAAACCGTATTTGGTCTGCACAACGCCCGCCTTATTTGGATCTGTGGCGAACGCGGGTCGCTCGGTGTAAAGGCCGTCCCGGTTTGTGTCGCGTCCGGTAATTATATTAAATCGCGAGCCGGAACGAACATTAAAATTCCCTCGAAAATATATGAGGTGTGGAAAGCTCAAACTAAAATAACCCTGGATATTGTGAACCCCGTCATTCGAGGTCGGTCCCCATTCCTGGCTAAAGTCATAGGGATCGATGGCAGAACCGCTCCCGGTCACACCGTTACTGCGGCTGCGCAATTTGGAATATGTAGCGGAAACGTAGATCGGCTTGCCCTTGATCTTCCACTGGGGAAAGTTCAGGTTGAACGAATATCGATGAGATCGATTCATTGCTTCTGAGCGGGTCTCGTAGATATTCCTTGGATTGCCAAAAGGATAAACCGGCGTGCCTGTATCGCCTGCGGCTGCGGCAAACGGCGCATTGATGTTGCGGGTAACCGACTGACGAAAACCGCGCGTGTGCGAGTAACTAAAATTTAGACCAAAATCATACCAGAGGCGCTTGAAAATATTGACATTAAAGAGATTTCGGTACGGTGCCTGAAGATCGTCATCGATTAATCTCAGACTCCGCAGCGTCGCAGATTGCTGTATCTCGTTTATGGATGGCACGGCGGGAAATCGATCGAGAATCGCCGGATCGGTAATAAAATAAAACGAGCGGTCCGGAGCGTTAGCCTGGCGCTCGCTCATAATGTTGTTAATCCCGAAACGAGAATAGAACGTCCCTATACCAACGGTTATCCGCGGCAGTGTGGTTTCCGGTTTCTGCTTATCTTTTGCCTTGGGGGCCCACGTCAGACCGAGGCGCGGCGAGAAATTTGTCCGGCTCGTAATATTCGTCTGGTTCTCGTATCGCAGGCCAAAACTTACGCCGAGTGTTTCGCGGATGCCGTAGCTGTTCTGCTGGTAAACGGCATAATCAAACTGTCCAACGCCGAGGTCGGGACGTCCGCCGGCGATTGTAAACTGATCCGCCCCGCCGCCAAGACCACGGATCTCGGATGTTGAATATCCGAGCCGGGTAAATAGTAGAGTGCGTCGATAACTCTCGATGCTCGTAATGCGACCCATCACGATATTGCCTGATCCATCTCGCAGCGGCTGATTATTGCTATCCAAAAGCGGCGCGTTCCGACCGGAAAACGTATAAGTGCCGCCGAAATTAGATGTCGAAATTTCACCCAGCTTGTAACCGCGAAGATTAACGCCAAATCCAACTGAGAATTTACCAACCTTTTTCGTTGTATCGTTATAAAATTCAATTCGCGAGTTTGACGATGATCGATCGGTCTGCGAACCGCCGCCAAGAAATGCTTCTGAAACATTAATCGCTGGATCGTCAAAAACACCGACGATCTTATTTTTCGAAAATCTACCCGAAAAGCGAGTAACGGTTACCAGATCCGGATTAATGATATATGTGTCTGAAAATCCGAACGAATGGCTGTAATTGCTTGTTGTGTTTGCGCGGCTGACAAGGGCAAACCCTCCGACATCCGACAATCGGCCGCTATTTTTCCATAAATTGTAATTAATAAACACCTTATGCTTTTTATTAGGATCAGACGTGATCGAAAGGGCCGTGTATTGTGAAACAGTCGATGTATCGTACGATTCGCGAAATTCGACGGCGTTCAAGTTTTGATCGAGGATGACAGCATTCACCACAGAACCTACGTTATTGACTGATCGTTGGGAATAAAATCCATAAGATGTTTTCTTTCCGATCGGGCCGTTGACTCCAAAAGCAAAGGAGCGCAACTGCGATGGAATGCGGCGTTGAAGGTAGGGATCGGTGGCGTTAAATCGAGAATCTCCAAAATTGAAATTCATCCAGCCGGTTAGTTTCTTAACATCCGAGTTTGTAAAGATCTCGATGCCGCCGCCGTAAGTATCTTCGTATTGAGCGGAAAAAACATTGCGGTTTACGCGGATCAATTTGATATTTTCCTTTGGCGGCAGCGTAGCCCCGGGAATGCCATCGACCGTGATCTGCATGTCCTCACCAGTTATCGTCGGGCCCGCAATCGTCTGCAAAACCCGTTTTAGTTCGTCCGGGTTATCCGGGAGCGTTTCGATCTGATCCTTTGTCAGATCCCGCGTCCTAGTCGAATCATTCATATCGACTGCATCATATTGATCAATATCGACTTTGGTTTCAAATTCGGCCAGTTCCAGGACTATTTCCAGCTTTTTGTTTTCATTGGGATGGACGATAATCTCGTCATCGCGATATTCCTTAAAGCCGTCGATCTTTATGGAAATTTGAAATTTGCCGCCCGTGAGTTTGCGAAATTCCAACTGGCCGCTGTCATCGGTCGTCGCAGATTTTTTGATCTTATCGCGGTCAGTGAGCGTTACTGCGGCTCCGGTGACGACGTTGCCTAATTGATCGCTGACGATGATGACGAGATTTGAATTATTTGTTTGGGCCGGAATGGAACCCGTCATTAGAAAAATAACTAAAGCTGCAAATATGGGTTTCCCGAAGATTTTCATGCCAAGCTCCAAACCGTTTTATTGAGGATCGCAGTTTTGATTTGCAAAAATACCGCACCTCGTCGTGTCTGAAGATCAATGGACTATATCGATCAGGAAAGGAGGCTATCGTCCAGAGAGCGCGGTATGAGAAATATTTTTACCGGTTATTTATAAACTTAATTCGATTGCTATGTCAAACATTTTGTTGATTTTCAAATGAGAATTATTTAGTGATCTTATGCACGCACTGAAATTGATTTTGTTGCAAACTGTCATGGCAGCAAATGAAATTCGAAGATCGGTTGGATTTAGGTCAATCACCTCGACCTAAAATTAACAACCAAACGTTGCTCAGGAACGTAGTTACTTGCATTGAGATCTCGAAAACGGTTAGAGTTTGCTCTTAGACGCTATGGATCTTTTGAACTTTTCGGGCCAGACACTGGATGGCAAATATCGTATCGAACGCGAGCTGGGGCGCGGCGGCATGGGAACCGTGTATCTGGCGATCCATCTAGGTACCGAAAGGCCCGTGGCGATCAAAATCATTGCTTCGCAATTTATGGAGCGGATCGAATTCGTCGAACGCTTTCGCCGCGAAGCGCGAGCGGCGGGCCGCCTCAGACATCCCAATGTCGTAAACGTCACGGATTTCGGATTCTCCCAGACAGAGGACGGCCAGGTCGCATATTTGGTGATGGAGTATCTGGACGGCTGCACGCTTGGCGAGATCCTCGACGAGGAAAAAAATCTGCCAGTCGGATGGACACTCGACATTCTCGGCCAGGTTTGTTCGGCCGTTCAGGAAGCACATCATCAAGGCATAATCCACCGCGATTTGAAACCCGACAATATTTGGCTCGAACCAAATCAACGCGGCGGTTATACCGTAAAGGTTCTGGATTTTGGTATTGCAAAGCTAGAGGAACATGGTCAGAGCACGGCTAACGGCGATATTCCTGATGCATACCAACCGGCGACGAAAACTTTGGATTCAGGAGCGCGGGCGACATTCGCCGGTGTCGGGCAGGACGGAACCAGAGCCGACGGTATTTTTGATACGTCCGTTGGTGAGCCGCGTGGAAATACGATCGCCGCCGAAGGTGCAACAATTGTTTCAGAGGCCGGGACGATGCTTCTTGATTCGAGTGCCTCCGAGGGCGAGACCGCGATCTTTGACGATTCCGGCGACGAAGGGACGGATGGGGACACGATTGCCATTACGGGAAACTCGAAACTAAGTAAAACGAATAGATCCGTCACCGATTCAGGAAGCTCCATGCATTCTCTATATGAATCGCGGAGTTCGGCCGAACTTACGCGGGTCGGTGCCGTGTTGGGCACACCTCTGTATATGTCGCCCGAGCAATGCCGTGGCGAGCATCTCGACGCACGGTCGGATGTCTATAGCCTCGGAGTAATTGCGTATCAGATGCTGTCCGGTGCTCCGCCCTTTCAAGGCGATTATAAAGTCGTCATGGAGTCGCACAAATCCATCGACCCGCCAAAGCTGGTTGCAAAAAATGTCCGGAAAAAGTTGGGGTCCGTCATTCATTCGGCGATGGCAAAAGATCCACATTTGCGGCCTCAAACGGCCGAAGCATTTTCGAGCCGCTTAAACTCCAGCTCCGAAGGGATTTTTCAGTTGCTGCGACGTGCGTTAGTGATCTACAGCGAACATTTGCCAAAATTTCTGCTGCTCACAGCTTTATTCGAATTGCCTGTGATCGTTTTGACCTTTTTTCAGGTTGGCACATCGTTCTTAAAGGTGAGCGACCTCGTGTCAATTTTAACGGGTCAGATCGCTGTCGGAGTTAGCACGCTTGTGCTGACGCTGACGAGTGCGTTTTGCGCGACTCTAATAATCGGCGCGATCGTTTGGATCGTCACTCAATATCTGGCCGTACCACTTCGGCCGGTGAGGCTAAGACCAGCGTTGGCGGTCGTTCGGAAAAAATGGAAAAAGATGGTCGCGGGCGGAGCGATCGCAGCTGTCGCTCCGTTTGTCGCGGCGTTCGTTGGCGGAATTGCTGCCTTTGCAATCGTGGGCGGTGTGACCAAATTGATCGGGCTCGCCTCCGGAACCGACCTAAAGGCTCCGCTCGTGGGGGCGGTCGCAGGATCTTTAGTCGGCGTTGTTTTCTTTTTCGTCACCTATGTCAGGTGCATGTTGGTCGGGCCGGTCGTGGTGATGGAAGATGTGCCGATCCGCGGGGCCTTTAAGCGATCTAAGGAACTCACCGGGCGTTCGTTTTCGACAGCTTTGGGTGCGGCCGTAATAATGTTTCTTATCCCGATGGTTTTGGCGGGATCGCTTTCGTATGTTGTAAATGTGACGGCCAAAGCATTTGATCCAAAGATCGATGACCGGGCAGCAGTTGTTCAACAGAAGGATATACCCGAAAGCCCGGCTGCCGGGCCAGGTGGCGAGAATGAACCAGCCGATCCGCCGGACTTTCATATCAATTTTGGCCGGGAAGCCGTGGTCACGGTTGCCGGCGACAAAACAGATATGCCGACGCGGGTAAAAAACAGCCTACTTGCCTCGCTGATCCAGATAGTTTGGCTGCCGGTGCAAATATTCGTTCTGTCGTTTTCTGCTATTATTGTAGCGTTGCTTTATTTAAAAACCCGGCTCGCGGGCGGCGAATCTCTTAACCAATGCGTCAAACGTTTTGAGGACGAAGGGATCACAATGAAGAAATGGCAGAAACGCGTTCGGCAGCGACTCATCCAATCCGGACGAATCACGAGCAAACCCTAGGAAATGCATCTTCGGTTTTTAAGAATCCTAATCATTACTGGTCTAATATCAGTTGCTGGGCAGATTGCTAGAACGCAGGATCTGACGCGCGAACTTGCGGTCGGAACCGGCGGAACGGTCGAGATTGTCAATAAATTTGGACGCGTGGGCGCAAGGGCAGTAGAAAACGGGTCGAGTCTTGTGGCTTCGTCCGCGACGACCGTGTCTGATCGCGAAGTTAAAATCACCAGCGCGAACGGCCGAACCGTGATCACCGTCACGGCCGAGAATAAGCAAAAGCGGATCGACCTCGTATTAAAAATTCCCGAACGCTCAAATTTAAAAATAGAAACAACCGCCGGTGCTATCGAAATCGAGGGCAATTTTGCCTCGATCGAAGCCAAAACCGACACCGGAACAATTGCTGTCGATGTCCCGCCCGACGATCTCAAATATCAATTTGAGTGGACCGAATCGCGGCCCCGTTATCTGGCGGATTTCGATATTGCTGAAGTAGAAGAAAAAAGGGCGGGCAGGTTTGAGATTAAAGGAAGAAGGGAAGAAAGGGAGAATGGGAGAGAGGGAGACAGGGAGAAGGGGAGACAAGGAGATGGGGATATCGAAGAGGCGGAAACGCGAACTGGTGGGAGCGTGCCTTTGTCCAAGGTCGATCCAACTACCGAGAACAAAAAGCCGAAAGCCGAAGACCGAAAACTTAAAACCGTCTCTCTCAATTTCACTACGGCCCGAGGTATTATCCTTCTCAATGTTCCGCCAAATGAAGTGATGAGCGATCTACGCGAACGGCCGCTGACAAACGCGGCCAAGGCAATCGTTCGCAGCGGCGATTCGCTTTTGATGGAAGCCATACGACGGGCTGCGCCGAAGTATTACGGGGACTATGCCCGCACTCTGCCGCCGTTAAAGTTTGAGCCGACCTTCGCCGAACGGGCGGCTCGGCTGGATACGCTGAATGCAAAGACAAAAACGGCCTTGGTTCGCGTCACCGATCTAAATAACCGGTCGATTCCCGGTCTCGGGGCAAAGGATTTTGAGGTCGTCGAGAACGGTCAGACTCGCGAGATACTTTCGGTCGAGCCATCAATGGCTCCTTTTAATCTGGTGCTTTTACTCGACGTTTCAGGCAGTGTCGAAAATTATGTTAATTTTATCCGCAAAGCCGCCCGCAGCTTTGTAAATACGGTCGGCAAAGACGACCGGGTCTCGCTTGTTATATTTAATGAGGACGTCAAAGTCCTCTCAAAATTTACGACCGACAAGGGGTTGCTATCGACCAGTCTCGACAGCTTTGACGCGGGCGGCGGCACCGCATATTACGACGCCCTAGCCTACACGATTGCGGATACGCTGCGGCCGCTGAAAGGGGAACGCACCGCGATAGTCATCCTGACCGACGGTGACGACAACCGTTCGTTTCTCGCATTCGATTCGTTGACCGGGTCAATCCAGGAAAGCGGAGCCTTGATCTATCCGCTATACGTTCCATCAGGATTGATCGCACTAGCCGCTCAAAACTTAAATGCCGATATCGATCCGACCAGACGTAAATATATGTCGCTGAGCGCAAAGTCCAAAGGTGAAGGCGATCGACTTGCCAAAATTTCCGGAGGAGTTTATTATCCCATTACTCAGATCGGACAGATCCAGCAAGCATACGAAGATATCGTCATACAGATGCGTTCCGCATATAACGTGACGTTCAGCTCGGACAATTCGGCGGTCGGCACAAATGGAGCTTCACCGCGGCTAAAGATCAGGTCCAATCGGGAAAATACTTTTGCTTCCGTGACGTCTGTGGTTGCGGCCGGAAAAAACTAATATTACAATTTTGAAACACCATGAAAACTGAAAGATCGTTATTACGGATAGCCCTTTGTGTACTTATTTCCGCGTTTTTCGCTGCCACGGCCATCGCCCAATCCTCATCGCCGTCCGCTGCGAAGTCGTCCGCTTATGACTCGCTATTATCGAAGGTCAAGGGCGGTGATATGGCAATAGATTTTCAGACGCTCCGCTTCTCGTTTGCGGAAAAAACCGCGTCCGAAGAGCGTACGCCCGATGCCAAGCTGCACCTCGCAATGCTGAAATTCCTGAACGAAAAGAATTTCAAGGAAGCCATCAAGATAGCGGATGTCATTCATAAAGTGAATTTTGTCGATATGACATCGCATATCGTAGCGGCCATGGCCTATGGAGGACTAAAAGACGCTAAGAAGTCGAAATTTCACGAAGGGGTTTATCTCGGACTGGTGAATTCCATTCTAAAGGATGCCGACGGAAGTTCGCCAAAAACAGCCTACACCGTTATTTCAGTCGCGGAAGAATATGTGCTTCTCAACGCCCTTGAATTAAAACGCGGGACGCAAGAGGTTGAGAATGCTGATGGAAGCACGTTCCATGTCCTGATGGCAGCGGACAAAACGACCAACGAACCGGTCAAGCTTTATTTTAATATTGATAAAGTAGCTTTGAGCCTCAATAAAGTTCCGGTAAATTAATATTTCCATATTGGTTTTGGTTCTAAAACAATTTAAGTATCGGGACGGCGGATCTGCCGTCCCGTTCGTGCGTCAGGCCAAAAAAATTCTCACACAATCCGATCTTTTGTCCCTCCATCGATAGTATGTTCAAATTGAAACTGAATTGAACGACCAACTTTTACAATCATTATTCGACGATCTCGAGCGGCGTCCCTTGACGGTATCGGAACTGAACGCAGAGGTTCGCGGCCTGCTCGAGCAGCAGTTCGGCTCGGTGTGGGTTGAGGGCGAGGTCGTTAATTTTGTTCAGGCGGCGTCCGGGCATTGGTATTTTAACCTCAACGATGGCACATCACAGATCAAATGCGTTTGCTGGAAAGGGATGAATTACCGCGTACGTTTTCGCCCGTCCAACGGCGTAGCGATCCGCATTCGTGGCAAAATTACTTTTTGGGAAGCCCGAGGCGAACTCAAACTAACCGTCGAATCGCTCGAACCCGCCGGCGAAGGAGCTTTGGCAGCAGCGTACGAACAGATCAAAGCCAGGCTCGACGCCGAAGGGCTTTTTTCTCAAGAACTAAAGCGGTCGATCCCGTTCTTTCCACGAAAGGTTGCGGTCGTCACATCGCGGTCGGGTGCGGCGTACCACGATATTCACAACGTCCTGACCCGGCGTGCCAAATCCGTCAGCATTTTGCTTATCCCGGCACTCGTTCAAGGCGAAGGTTCCGCGGACAGCATTTGCCAGGCGGTGACGAGTGTTAACGAGTACAACCAAACTCTGGATGCTGCCGATAAGATCGATGTACTGATAGTTGGGCGGGGCGGGGGTTCGGCTGAGGATCTGTGGGCATTTAATGACGAAATGCTTGCGCGTTGTATCAGGGCAAGCGAGATCCCGGTCATCTCGGCGGTCGGACACGAGATCGATTGGACGATCTCAGATATGGTGGCAGATCTGCGGGCGGCGACTCCGTCGGCAGCGGCAGAGATGGTCGCTGGCCGCGAAGAGGATATTGTTCACGACCTTTACGCCTGCGAGGAACGCCTTACTTCGCTCTTGGAATATCAAATGCTGAATGCCGTATCGCGAACTCGCGAGGCTGTAGCTGGCCTGCAGATGGGTTTTGCGGCTTCGATCCAGTCAGCGAAGACACGATTTGCCGATATTGCGACCAGGATCTCGCCCGCAACTCTGAAAGCCAAAACGGCTGCGATGGCGAATGCTCTGGGGACGCTCGATCAGCGGAGCCGAACCGCTTTGGATCGAACCCTAAAGACAAAGACCGAAATATTAAATGTAAATATGGCAAAGCTTGACGCGATGTCGCCGTTGGCCGTGCTGACACGGGGCTATTCGATCACACAGTTGGCGGACGGGAGTGTTTTGCGCGATGCGGTAAACACAAAACCGGGCGACAAATTGAAAATCCGTCTTGAGCGTGGGAAAATTGAAGCCGAGGTTGTGTCCAATAGTTAATGTCAAAACGTCTGTTTGTGATCGCCGGTCTTGTTGTTTTAGGTATCGTGCTGATCGCGGGCATTGGTGCCCTTCTGTATTATCATGGACTCAAACAGACGCCGCAGTATTCGTTGGCATTGCTGGTTGATGCTGCCGGACGCGACGATAAGGCTGAGATCGATGTTCTTATCGATATTAACGGCGTTGTCGATGATTTTCTGCCGCAGGTAACGAGTAAGGCCGTCGAACTGTACGGACGGGGCCAACCGCCCGCAGTGCTAAGAAAGGTGGCGAGGCTTGCCTTGCCGCTGCTGCCGGCCGTAAAAGAGAGGGCAAGGGCCGAATTGCCGCGAGTCATTCGCGAACGTACGAAACGGCTGGCTTCCGTGCCATTTTTTGCTCTGGTCTTGGGAGCCGATCAGTATCTTGACATTACGGTCGATGGCGATACGGCGATATTAAAGAGCAAAATTGAGGAACGCCCGCTGGAGGTGAAAATGCGCAAAAGCGGGCCACGCTGGCAGATCGTTGGTGTTCGCGACGAACAGCTTGCAACGGCCATCGCGAGCAAGATAGGACAGGAAATAATGGCGATCGCAGTGGGTGGCGGCCCCAATGCCGCAGATCAGTTTGGAATAGGAAATCTCAGCGATCTGCTGAGGCAGGCGGAAGAATTATTGGTGAAATAGCTATGGAAAGATCATTCGAAACATCGTTGGCTGAACTCGAGCAAATTGTTGGACGATTGGAAAGCGGCGATCTGCCGCTTGAGGAAAGTCTCGAACTTTTTGAAAAGGGGATCAAGCTCTCGCGCCAGTGCCGGAAACGGCTGACAGACGCCGAACGCCGCATAGAAATTCTGATGAAAGACGCCGATGGAAATCTCGCAGCCGCTGAATTGGATGTTGAAGATATGGGACGTTAATGTCCGTTCACGGTCTCAGTATTTACCTGGTCGAGTACATCAACATCCCCAGTGCCGCGAACATAATTACAACTAGAGCCAAACAGATCGCTCCAACCACAAAAAAATAGATCACGATATTCGTTGTATTGTCTTTACCCGTTTTACCGTTATATCGTTTACCGTACGCACCGCACTTTACATGCGAAAACAGTTTTGGGCCTAAAATGCCGCCCCACCACGTGAATCTGATTTTTTCAGCGGCGGTGTTGCGGCATTGAGGGCACGGTGCAAAAGGCGTCAAGGGTTAGGTACCGGAACTGTGGTCTTTTTCTTGTCCAAAAGATCACAGACTTGATACGCCCCTGTCGGGTCGATAGCGGTGCGGCCGACCTCGACGTGCTGGATAATTCCGTCTTTATCGACTACAAAAGTGGCTCGGGCTCCGTATCCCGTTTTTTCATCATAAAGGCCATATCCTTTGGTAGTATCGCGTTTCCAGTCGCTCAACAAAGGAAAGGTAACCCCGATCTGTTCCCCGAACGCTTTGTTCGATGCAAAGCTGTCCATGCTGATACCTAATATCTGTGTGTTTGCTGCGTCGAATTTTGCCTTATCAGACTGATAAGCTTGAAGTTCCTTCGTTCAGCCGCCTGTGAATGCAAAAACGTAGAACGCGAGCACGACGGATTTTTTTCCGTGAAAATCGCTAAGTTTGACGGGCTCTCCTTTTGTATTTGTAAGCGTAAAATCAGGAGCTTTGTCGCCGATCTTGAGCGAGGTTGCCGGGGCGGCAGGGGTTGCCTGGCCAAATGCCCCGATCGACACAATAGTGGCGATGCATAAAGCGAGTATTAGTTTTTTCATTTGCAATTTACCTCGAAAAGAGAAAAGTCGCCGCCGAACAAGTTGTGATCCGACGGCGACTATTAGAATAGCTCAAATCAGTTAATCCCGCGAACTAAATATCGTTAGGATGTACCAGAACAGCAAAGCAACGCTGGCGAAAAGTGTGAGTGATGCCGCGACGTGCTGTTTAGTATTGTAACGGTGCAGTATATTCGACGTTTCATATAGGATCGCGGTTCCCGCAAATGCCACCATGACAAATGCAAAAACCGTCCCGAGCGTAAACCCGAATATCGCGCTCGCGATAATAAAACCAAGTGCCGCAAACCCACCGATCGCCAGAATCGGCCGTAGAAACGAAAAATCCGACCGCGTAATAAACACCGTCAGCGTAATCCCGCAAAACAGGCCTAGCGTTACAATGCCGGCTTTCATCAAAACAGACCCATCGCCGGAGTAGTAGGTCGCAACCATTATCAGCGGTACAAAGATAATAGCTTCGGCAATGATAAAGATCCCGAGCCCCATATATTGGGTGGCTATCGACGTTTCGGAGACAGCCCATCTGTTAGCAAGATATGATACTCCCATAAACAGCCCCAAAACGAGGAGCCATCCCATCGATC
The DNA here is from genome assembly GCA_041748715.1 of Pyrinomonadaceae bacterium. Taxonomy (GTDB): domain Bacteria; phylum Acidobacteriota; class Blastocatellia; order Pyrinomonadales; family Pyrinomonadaceae; genus OLB17. The sequence goes on from JBGTCS010000277.1 coordinate 12,320, forward strand.
CGCCGCTAAATATGACCGACGTGATAAGGGCGGCAGCGCCGCTGGCGAACAGTAATCCTTCGACCGCAATAAATGCGAGAATTGCCATCGCAAGCAGCGTATAGGTCCGACGAATGAATGCCGCACGTTCGACCGGAGCCGACTCAGCGACCGAATTTCCAAATGTACTTGTAAAACCTTTCATAATTTTCTCCAGGCCGAAATAAGATGATGTAGGCGGACGACGGTTTGCCTGTACTAAATAGCGTCCGCGCTGCGGCTGCCCTTAAAGATCGACTCGACGCTCCATATTCCGGAACCCCGCGATGAAATATACAAAAATAAAAAGCAGTAAACTACGGCCAATTCGCCTCGGTTTTGAAGCGGCAAAAAGGCCTCAAAACTGAAATGGGCCATAAAATATGCGACGGCCATCAATCCGCTGGCCAAAAATGCCGCGATTCCGGTAAACAACCCGATCATGATGAGCAGACCGCCAAATAACTCGATTCCGCCGGCAATTGCCACAAGTGTCGAAAGTCCGTCGGGTGACGGCGATGCGGAAGGAGGAAATCCCAGCAGTTTTTGCGACCCGTGCCACATAAATAAAAAGCCCGAAACAATCCGCAGAAGTGCGTAAATATAGGTCGAGTATCGTCCCAGAAAACCGTCCATACTATTATCTCCTTAACTTTTTTGAGGTGTCCAAA
>JBGTCS010000278.1:0-1824 GCA_041748715.1 Pyrinomonadaceae bacterium
ATTTATCCGCATCGGCGAATTGATGATGTTGCGTTCGACAGTAATTTTGCCGATGTCGTGCAAATATCCGGCTACCGCGGCGCCTTCGACTTCTTCTTCGCCCCAACCAAGCTGCGCGGCGATTATCTCGGTATATTTTCCGACTCTGACTGAATGTCCTTCGGTATATTTATCTTTGTAATCGATCGCGGCGGCAAAAGCTTTGACGGTATGTTTGTACGTAAACCGCAGATCGTCGTAGAGCCTTTTGTTTTCGGCGCTTTTACGTTCGATCTCGACCATCATGTTGCGCTGAGCGATGCCCACACCGATATGCCGCGCCATCGCGCTGATTACCGCGTTGTCATGGCTTGTGAACGGTTCGCCGTTGGCCTTTTCGCCAAGAAATATCGTGCCAACCAGCTCGTCTTGGATAACCAATGGAACGAAAAGCTCGACTCGCTTTTTATGGTCGCCGGAAATATAAGGCTGAAGGAAATGGAGATCTTTTGCCTGCGACATTTCAATTATTGAAAGTCCGCTTTTTAGAATCAATTGTTCGTCTTCGTGATCGATCGAAAAACTCGGGGTGAAATTGTCTCCCAGACCTCGAACCGCGATCATATTTAATTCATGCCTAAATCGAGAAAACCGCGCAACACCCCCGCGCATGATCGCCAGAGAACCGAGCAAAAGATGCAGCGAAGTGCGAATCATCTCCTGAAAACTCTGGCGATTTGTGATCTCTTGCCCTAACTCGGCTAGCGCTCCGAAAGTGTAGATCAGCTTATTCTCGTTTTCCTTCATACTGTCACAAAGATCGGCGGTCCATGTTCATAAAAGGAATGAAACCGCCTTGTTGTGAGGAAAGCTCAGATAAACAATTTACTCAAAAATACAAGCTAACGACAATTCAGCCGGCGTTTTCTAACGTAGTTTCAAAACAACCCGATTATTCAAACCGAGCATTTCAAAAAGCTCGACGGTGTGCTCGCTGACGTCAGAAAAGACGAGTTCAGCATTTACATCCGAAGCAGCATCAATTACACCCAGAAGTATCGATATTCCAATACTATTTACAATTTCAGTATTCTTAAAATTTACCTCAAGCGCTGTGCATCCGGCTTGTAGAAACTCTCTGCACTCGCGTTCGATTTTCTCGCCGCTCAGCTTATTTAGGTAATCCGAGGCAAAAACCGTTATGGTTTCCCCAAGGGGTTGGACCGAAGTATTCATTTTTCTCAAGATTGCCGCAGGTATGATTCAGCAATTGAGAGTAGTACTAAACGCGGCAATTGTCAAATTTTTTTTAGGCGGTGGCAGACGCAGATTTTTCGGGACCAGAGGTTCGAAGAAATTTTGTCATGGAAATGCGTGTTCCGTCATTGACTTGTTCAAATTTCACATCGTCCATCAAAGTCTTCAAAAGCTTTAGTCCCCAGCCGCGGCGCTGGTCATCCGGGCTAATTTCGAGCGGCTTTGCGTCAGTCAATCGAACTCCGCGATTTGAGATCGTAATTACGATCTTGTCTTCATCGATCGTAAATTTTTGATAGATCTTTCGGTCGGGACTCATGCCGTGTTCGGTCGCATTGATACATGCTTCGACTAGAGCTGTCTTAATTTGATTGATCGCCCGAGGCTCAAATTCATGTCTTCGCGCGATTTCTTCGATGGTGTGCGCCGCGATTAGTTCCGTGTCCTCGCCCATCGGGACAACCATTTCGTACTCGTTTGGCACGAATTGATAGCGTAGTGCTGGTCTTGGCTCGGCGCTTGGGTGCAACACTAAATTTGCTTCTAGTACCCTTTCAGCTTCAACACGGTCTTTCTTAACCGTCCAGA
>JBGTCS010000279.1:0-5834 GCA_041748715.1 Pyrinomonadaceae bacterium
TCCTTTTCAACACCTCGCAACGAAGCGATATACTCGGAGCGACCGGCCATAAATTCTTCGCGGCTCATGCTTGTTTCGAAGGGGCCGGTATCCGGATTACCGTAAAAAATCTCGATGATCGTTGCTCCGACCCGGCTCATCGATTCCCAACCGACACCAATTCCGACTAACAGAATTAACGAAATACCAACCGCGATAAGCTTTTTCATACTTCCAATACTCGCTTCTAAAAAATTCTCGCTCCCAAACTGCGACCATCATGTAGTAGTCGCCTTCCTCCCTGATTTTCCAATGCGAGGACATTGAGCCTCATGTGTTGCTATTGGAGATAGAGGGCAATCAAATTAGGACGGATCTTACATTTTTATCATATTTAGCCTATTCCTGTAAATCAACGTTTCGGAACCGTTGTGGTGGCATTAAGCAGATCCACATTTTGATCCCCATTTTGATCGTTTAACGGATTATATTGATCTGACGCCCATTGCTATTCGATGCTCTTGCTGCGTCCAGAATCCTCTGAACCTCGAGCCCATCTTCAAACGCAGCGGCGTCCGGGATAGAGGTTTCGTTATTCCTTATCGCCTGGACGATCTTTGGCGCAAGGGCAACAAATCCGCGAGGAAAACCGGAATCAGGATAGCCGGCCAGCGGATCGTGAAAACCGATGTCGACCTCAGTCCAATCATCTTCACCTGCTTTAGCCGTAAATAGGTGGCCGTTATGTTCGATTCGCATTGCTCCTCCGGTACCAAAGATCTCAATACTATTTCGATAATTTGGCCCCTCTGTCATCGAGACCGAAACCAGACCGGTCGCATCCGTTGTCAGGTCGCCGTCGGCAAACCGCAGAAGCATATTAGCTTCGTCGTCGCTCGTCACTGGCCTCAAAACGCCTTTCGAATCACGTCGCTCCTTGATATGAGACTGCATCTGGCAATAGACATCCTTGATCGGTGCGCCTAATAACCAGTTAAACGAATCTATGATGTGCGAGTTGATGGCGCCGAGAGCTCCGCCGCCCGATGCAGAGTCCGACCACCAATTCCAAGGAAGATTGGTGTCGCCCCGACTCGGGGCAGCAAAAATTCCCCTCGCGTGTCGAACGCGTCCGACGGCACCGTCCCGCAGCATCTTATAAGCTATTTGGCGTCCCGGCTGAAATCTAAGTTCGTGATCGATCAGCGCAAGCAGCGGTTTTCCTTTGGCGGCTGCCGTCATTTCTTCGGCTTCGGCAACATTCATTGCCATTGGTTTTTCGCAAAGGACATGTTTACCATTTTCGATGGCGAACAAGGTCATCTCTTTATGCAGGTTAGGCGGAGTGATGATGCACACCAGATCCACCTCAGGATGCTGGACCGTTTCGCGCCAGTCGGTCGTGAAATGGCCGATACCAAATTCGTCCGCCGTAGCCTGCGCATTTTCAGCGGTTCCGCTGGCTACGGAGGCGATCCACGCTCCTTCGCATGCCATGAATGCCGGAATTTGCACCCTTCGAGCAAACCCGGTTCCAATAAATCCGATCCCAACTTTGTCCTTCACTATTTGAATTCCTCCTCCCGCGCCGTTGATCCCAAATAAAAAAAGTGTAAGGACCAATCCCTACACTATCGCACTCATCAATAATTTACCGCCTAGTCAATTCCAAGTTCGAGGCTGCCCGCCATATTTTTGGTGCCGCGATGACCTTTCCGCAGAAAGGTTTCGTACAATTCCTTATCATTGCCGGTGAGGCTTACAATATGTGCTCCTACAAAAAACCGTTCCGTCGAAATGTGCACGCCGACCTTTTGATACCGGCGGCCGATCACTTTCATTGCAACTTTACCTGTGGGCAGCTCGATCTCGACATTTAATACACGATCATGTCCGACGAGGTATTTCTCTTTCATCCGTATCGACGGCACGATAAATGAGATGCCAGTCCGGCTAATGTCATAGGTTTCCCCAAATATACATGCCGACCGGGAAAGATCGCGGGCCCGTTCCGAATTAATTTCCGGCTCGAACCAGATCTTAACCTGGGCCGTATGCCGCCGCCGTGCGGAGACCATACTTTCAGTCAGTGATCTATTGAATTTGCCTATCAGCTTTCGAAACATTATGTTTTCTCTTGGAAAAAAAGCGCGAGTTAGATAGAGTTTAGCTTTTTTTATTCTTGATATCAACAGTCATTATGGTTTAAACGGATTTTTTATTTTGTTACAACTTTCCCGCCATTATCCCGGCTGCTTACCCGGGAGATCCCTTTTTGATCCAATTGCAAAATGTATGAAAGCGAGCCGCTTTTCCCGTAAACCGCCGGCGTCGCAGTCGCCGAGTATCGCTTTTTGTCCGCAGCAAGATTGATCACGTAGTTATATCCAGTCGAATCGCTCGATCTAATATCGTCGGGCAGCAGCCCGGAAGAAACGAGCGTTTGCATATCAGTAAAAACACCGGCGTTTTGCAGCGAATGGGCGAGTTGAGCTTTAGATATACGTTCAAGCATCCGCTTTGCTTCGTCCTGATGTGTCTCGATTCGCAGGTTGTAAAAGTAGCTCTTTCCTTCTTTCTTTATCCGGTTCTCAGCCTCTTCGTCGACGGTTAGGATCACCCAAAAATCGCCTGCCCTTCGCAGGTTAATGGTCTGTATCTCCTTTTGGTCGCCATCCTCACCAGGCAAGTTTGCCGTTACCGTGGCCTTGTCACCAGCAATTATCTCGCCGTTGATCTCGATCTCAGTTGGCACCTGCCCCGCTAGGGTTTCAAAATCCAACGAAAAATCCTTTAGCTCGGCATCCGTCAGGCCTTCGATGGCCGGACGAAGGTTCGTCAAGAATATTGCCTCTTTGAATCGTTTCTCTCTCAGATGTTTGTAAAAAACTCGGACGGTGTCTGCCGGACCATTCTGTTCGATGGGAATCGTCGCACCTTGGCCGCCAGTCCCCGCACTTGCGGTGGTCGAATTACTTAACGAAACAAAAACATCGGTATTCGCCGAAGTTTTTGGCTCACCAACCGCACACGCTGTTAAGAATGTGAAAACGCCGATCGCCGAAAGGCTGGATAATATTCGGAGAATTCGTAGATCAAATTTGGCCTGAATTTTCATTATTGATAAAACGTTTTTGCTAAATAACAAAAGCCTGGCGGCAAAAAAAGCGACACGTCTAATTTGCATTATACGTGCCGCGCACAAAAAGGTACAACATTTTTTTCCAACGGACGAAAACTTTTTAAGTTCTCTTTTTGCCCGATAACCACCATTCACGGCCTACAAAGTAGAGCACGACCGATATGACCGCAAACGGTATCAAGCCAAGAACGTCCGAGCTCGCACCAGCAAAGAATGGATTGCCCGCTTTCGCCCACGTGTCAAAACTGCTTTGCAGGGCGGCGAGTGTTGGCACAACGGCAAATACGGCGATCAATATTCCGGCGATCGCCCCACCGGCAATATAACCGGAGGCCATTAGTACGCCATTCGATTTATCGGTTTCCGCTACTATCTGATCTTCGGTCAGGTTTTGAGCAAGCAGTTTGCGTTTAAGATAAATATCGACAAGGTACCGCACGATACCGCCAATAAATATCGGAGCCGACGTGGAAAGTGGCAGATAAATGCCGACCGCAAAGGCCAGGGACGGAACGCCCGCGAGTTCGAGCACAACGGCGATCATCGCACCTAGGATAACCAAGCCCCACGGTAAATTCTGTCCTAAAACACCTTTAATGATGTAACTCATCAGCGTGGCTTTTGGAGCGTCGTAACGCTCGAGGTCGTTGCCCGACTCATCTTTTTTGATGACGCCGTTTATGCCCGGATCGACAAAATACGTCGGTTTGCCCTGAACATCGACCAGATAGCGACCTACCTGACCCATTGCGGGGTCGGTATTTTGCCAAACGTTGTAGGTCGTGGCGTCCACGTCTTTAAATTTGCCGCCCGCTTTTTCGCTCTTAATCGCTCCGTGTTCGCGAAAGAACTGGCCTTCGGTAATTTGATTTCTCGCTTCGACCGATGCCGGGTCAACCTTTTGGTAATAGGTCCGCGAATCGTTAAGAAAGATCAACAGAGATCCCAGAACAAGTGCTGAAGCGAGGGCTCCGACCAAAATTGCGACCTGTTGGCGCCATGGCGTACCGCCTACCCAGAAACCGGTTTTCAGATCCTGCGATGTCGTCCCGCCGTTTGCCGCCGCGATAGAAACGATGCCGCCGATCGACAAAGCTGTGACAAAATACGGATCTGCGGCCGTCCATCCCAATCCCAAGAAAACCAAACTGGTTATCAACAATGTAGCAACCGTCATCCCGGAGATCGGATTGGACGATGAACCGACCTCACCAGTGAGTCGTGACGAGACTGTAACAAATAGAAAGCCGAGGATAACGATCAGGATCGCCCCGAAAAACGACACGATCGGATTTACAAAAATACTAAAACCGAGCTGCGGAGCCAGCATGATCGCCGCGATCAATCCGATAACGCCGATGACGACCCATTTCATTGACAGATCGCGATCGGTACGAGGCACGCTTTCGTTATCGGCACTCGACCCGCCGCGAAGATCCGCCAATCCGCCTTTTAATCCGTGCCAGATTGTCGGCAAAGACCGACCGAGGGAAATAATTCCCGCCATTGCGACCGCTCCGGCACCGATGTATAGAACATAGGCACTGCGGACATCGCCGGGTTCCATTGCTGAGATCAATTTGCTCGCTTCAGGTGCGACCGGACCGGTCACCGCGTCACCAAAAAATTTGATTATTGGTATCAGGATCAAATATGACAGAACGCCGCCGCCCATCATAAGGCCGGCAATCTTGGGGCCGATAATGTAGCCGACGCCAAGCAACGTTGGATCATTATCCAACGCGACCGATCCGCCCTTTAAGACATTGTCCGGCAGGATCTTTTCGGGGGTTCCTTTCCAAAGGCTGAAAACCTTCATCAACGAATTAAAAGCAAAACCGATTGCAAACCCGATTGAAATGATTTTTCCGCCTTGAAGAGCTGCATTATCGTCGCCGTGATTGTCGCCTTCATGCGACGCTTCACGCGATTCTTTTGAAGCTCCGGCTTTAAGCACCTCGGCGCAAGCCGTTCCTTCGGGATATTTCAAATATCCGTGCTGATCTCTGATCAGGGCCCGCCGCAAAGGGATCATCATCAGGATGCCAAGCAATCCGCCGAGCACCGCCACAAGCATCACGCGCGATAGATCGAGATCAAATCCGAGAATCATGATCGCAGGCATCGTCACCCCGATGCCAAAAGCGATCGATTCGCCCGCGGAGCCGGCGGTCTGCATCACGTTTGCCTCGAGAATGGTCGCGTCGTCGGCATTAACTATTAAGTAGGCAAAAAAGGCAGCAACAACAAGTCCGGCGATCGCGCTCCACACCCACCAAATTCCAAGACTCTCCAGTCCGTAGTACGTTCCCCCTCCAGCCAAGATTCCAACGGCTACAAGGACATACTTGACCGCAGCCGGCATGATCTTAATCTTCGAAAGTATCCGGAAGAGCGTTATCGCGATGACGGCAACCGGTATCGAGGCAGAAACCGTCAATCCCACCTTTAAAACAAGATAAAGCGATGAGGCTCCAAAAATAATGCCGAGCAGCGTTCCGACGATCAACGGCAGCGGTGTGAGTTCGCGCAATTTGGTCGCGTCGGGAATATATGGGCGGAAATTCTCGAGAAACGGATTCTTCATTTAAAGTCTCTCCTGGTTTAGCTTTTTTAATTTCATACTGCCCCCGCGAGGCGTGGACGTAAATCTTACAGGGAAAGGATTTGAACTTTCGCTAATTTACAGCGCAATCGTTTAACAAGCAAGTGA
>JBGTCS010000280.1:0-6827 GCA_041748715.1 Pyrinomonadaceae bacterium
GTCAAACGGATATTCTAAGTGGGCGATTCAACACCTTTATCCGCATTATCCCGCAGATTGAATATTTTGATCGGCGATAACTTGTCTGGACCGCTTCCCCGGCGTTCTATTGATTATCGCGATCTAGTTGCTGGAGGTTGATTTCCTTGCAGACCCTGAAACGCAGTCGCAAAAGCACCCGCGAAAAAGATCAACGCTACGAAAAACAGCACTGCGTTGATAATCAAAATACCGAAATAGCCAACAATCACGCCTCCGGCAATCCGGGCTACCGTTGGCTGCTGAATAGGATAACGCTGCAATCTTACACCACATCCGGGGCATGCTACTGCTCTATGTGAGATTAATCGCTTACAGTCTGGACATGCGGCAAGCGCCGAGATCGACTCATTGACGTTCGCCGGCCGAACCACGGTCGCCTCCTGATCTAATCCAAGTTGACTCATTGATTTTTCTCCAAGAAAATGGGGATTTCTGAGAATGCGATAGTAAGCCAACTCAATTGAAAAATCAAAGCCACCTAGTCTTTTGTTGAACACGGCATCGAATTGTCGATTTTGAACGACGCTACCCGCTTTGCATTTAGCCTGTGTCCGCTGCGTTCGCAATGCAGATGCCTCCCTATGCGGATAAAGGACTTAGGTGCTATGTGGTGACATCAGCGAATCTGGCGGCGTGATTGCTGGGATTTGGTAGGTTTTAAAATGTTCAACTCCTTGTCCCGCATCCTTGTCAATAGCGGTCGAAGTGATCACCGCCTAGCAAATTCGTCAGTAGAAAGCTCAATAAAACGACTTTTTTTTCATAAGTGCTTGCATTGGGTGAACCGGTAAGATAATATTTCGCTTGTTCTTATTAACGCAACGAATCTGGAGGCGCTCTTATTTCTTATTTATCTCGAAGTTCAGTTGGTGTTCGAGAAGAAGTGGAAGTGTGGAATGATTCGAACTCTTTATTATTGTAGAGCATCTCAGAACTAGCGGCGCGTCTATACGCGACCGCTATTGTTTTTGGAGGAATATGACAGTAAACAAAAACCATAAAAACGGACACTCTCAATCCGTGGAAGTAGGGAAGGCTCGTAGAATCGAAATTGAGACAAAAAGCATTGTAGATGCTGTAGAGGATTCTAGCGAAACTGTTTACGAACGTTTTAACCATGCGGTTAAAAATACGCATGGTTACACGATGAAGGTTGATCCACGGGTGCGAAAGAAAGTACTCGTTTAGTAGTTCCGCTCGTTTTATTGGAAGGCATGAGACACTGCTTAGTCAGCGTCGAGTGTCTTTTTGCTCATTTAGAGCCACTATTGCTTGCCCTAGCAGATTTGCGAGGCTTAAAGCCATAATGTAATCCCGCTGGATAAAAGGATCCCTGAAGGAAGTTGTGAAACTCAGCACGCCGAACACGTCGCGCTTTTTTGCATCAACATAGGAACTAACGGGAACTGAAAGGACCGAACGATAATCCTCATACTCCGCATCGACAGGGAACCACCCTTCAATATGGTCGCGAAATCTATATTTTTCGCCCTTGATTTCTTCAAATACGTAGCCAAACTTATCAGCTTTATTAGGCATATGAGCGATATGTCCCGTAGTAAATGACATGTAAGCCGGACCTTTTTGATCGTCGGCTAATGTTTGCAAGGGCATGCAGAACCCCTCTTTATAATGAGCGCCAGGCGTTGCACCGTATAGCGACAAATGAGCCACACCGTCTATGTCAGCGTACATCAACACACCGACATCGACGTGCTTTTTCCCGCAAATGGCCCCACTCGCAATTTCGATAAATGTTTCAGTTAAAGCCTTCAGTTCGGCCTGACGATCTTCATTGTTTTGGGATATTTTTACCGTTGCCTTAAACTTTTCGAGTTCGATCAAAAGGTTTCGAACGCCAAGAACAAATCTACGTTCCTGTTGTGTAGTTGATATTTTATTGCCGCGCAGTTCCCAAATCGCTGCGAGAATGGTTGCTAGTGTCACAGAAATGATAAATCCATGCCAATACCAAATAAACGTAGTGTAATCATGAATTATCTCGATAAATTCCGGACTTTCTCTAATTAGAACCAATACTGCCAAAAGAATGGCGATGAAATGTGACAGGTAGGACCGTACAAAAATTTGAATGTTTTTCCAAACACTCCAAATAAAAAGACGGGCTACGTACTTTAGATCAAAATTATCAAACAACGCCCAGAACCTGAGTTTTATCCAGCTCCATAGTGAGTGAGCTGTTTTGTCCCAAAAACGACGAATGGCAGCCCTGATCCGCTGCACAAAGGGTCGATCGTCGGGACCTATATCGTTAAAAATCGACATACATATGGAAGCAAGTGTTTCTGAGCTAAACGATAGTAATTATAATTACCTTAGGAGTCAACCCGCCTTAACTACTTTTTCTTGGTCGGCCCCTCAAGCTGTTTCTACTCGCAGGTGTTTCCGGCTTAATGAACCGCATCACTTGTTTCGCTTACGTTAGCTGTTCTGCTTTTCCGTCTGCAACAATCTCATGCGGTTACTTCCCAGAGTGGGCCAAGCACCTTTCGACGATGTTCCGAACCTGACCAATTACGGGTAATTGTGCTTATTTTATGTTGGTGAGGGCGTTAATGAACCGCTGATTATTCGGCGTTTACAAAAGTATATTGAGTTAGCGAAGTGCATAATACCCAAAATCTCAATATTGCATCATAGTCGATTACGTTTTTTATTATTTCACTACCTTCAATCTATTCTCTCGATCCTCGACTAAATTATCGACCGCCTTTTGTACCAGATCCGTTGACCGGGCATAGCGTGATAGCATACGCAGATCGGTATGGCCTAATTGTCTTGCAACCGAAACGACATCGGCTCCGGCCTCAAGCATTCTAGTTGCACAGGTTCGGCGTAAGTCGCGGATCGTCAGCGGCGGTATCTTGGCACGGGCACAAGCTCTCAGCATCGCGTGACGAACGCTGCCGGTTTCTTTGCCGGTTACGGGCGAGGCGAATAGCAGATCAAATCTGGTAGCCCAGCGGCGTTCTAGTATCTCGCGGGATACGGCGTTCAAGTAGACCTCAACTCGGCGCTGTGTCTTGCCCTGCGTTAGGACTATTTTGTTCTCATCAAATCGAACCTGGAACCGGCGGTTAATCCCGCTTCTCTGGCAAGACGCTGCAAGCCAGTGCCTGCTGCTTTTTCAGCATCATTGATGCCTTTTAGCTCGTCGTTGAACTTCTTAATGTTTGCTTGAGCATCTTTACTATCAGCTTTGATAGTGAAGAGAACGCCAGCACTGTCGGTTAATGCACCCATTATTTCGCCTCCAAATCATTGATCAATTTCGTGATTACCCCTGTCTCCACCAGCCGTCGCCAAGTCCGCGAATCGCCGTTGCTAAGTCGGTTTAGATCATCGTCCGAAACCCGCGACAGATCGTGGACGCACGGACCGGCCAATCGCTCTAACTGAGCGTCGGACATGTTCTTAAGATCGAGATTTTCAAGACGTAGAAGTCTGTTCTGGATATTCATTTGCTCTCCCGCCCTACATCTACTTGGCAGTCGATTTCGTCCGTCCGGGCTAAGGCGAACGGGCATCCATCGTTCAACAATTGATCCGATAATTGATCCGGTTCCAAAACATTCCAAGTCCGCCAAAGCATCACATCGATTTTTTTTCCGCATCGGTAACATGTTGTGAAATATGGCGTGGCCACATACGCAATCGCATCCGGGCACATGCATAAATTCTCGTTTGGGATTGTCCTCAATTCGAGTTTTTTAAGTCGCGATGAAATATTCATAATTTTGCCCCCTCGCGTACTACCCATTGCCCCTTATCCGCTTCCGTGAACGGCACGAAATCGACAAAACCCTCTTCAATCATCTGTGCGGTCAAATCGCCACTTTCTAAAGAGTCTTCATACCTCAAATAGCCGAATATCTTTAGATCGTCGCTGGTTAGCCGTGACACATCCCATAGAAAATCTTGCAAGCCGCAACTGTAGCAATGTCCATACGCCGCCTTTGGAATGCGATTGCCGTACCGCCTAAACTGTGTAAATTCCACATAAGGTTTCGGAAGATCGCGTGGGGAACATCGAACATAAGGCCGCATCCAATCAATCTTTAAGTCCGCGTGAGAGCAACTAGCCTGCTCCTCTGCCAGAAGCTCCCAAAAAGGCTTTTTGGGTTGTGACGGAGTAATCTTGGTTTCGAGCTTTTTCAGCCTATTGACTCAACCCGCGTCGAGGTTTCAGGCCGAGTCCTGACCCCCGACGGCCGCGGCCTGAGAAACACCCAGGTCACGATCACCGACAAACACGGCGTCGCGAGAATGACCACAACCAGCTCATTCGGCACGTTCCGCTTCGACGCGGTGACGCCCGGCGAAACCTACACCATCGCCGTTACCTCAAAGCGCTACCGCTTCGCTTCGAGACAGGTCACCATCACCGACAACCTCTCGAGCATCGACTTCACGGCCCGCGAATAACCCCAAAATGGTCGCTACCAAACCCCGGAATCGACGGACCCCGTCCGTCGATTCCATAATCTCAGCCACTTTGCGGAAAACTGCCTCGCGAAGCCAAGACAGACAGTTTCCCGCAGAGCCGCGAAGGACGCAAAGCAAGAAAAAGGCTGCCAATCTCGGCGGCCTTTTCTCGGTTAGAGGTCTCAACATGAAGTTATGCGATAGCGATAGATCCTATAGTCGGTCTAAATATTCGATACTCACGATCAAAACTCATTAACTTCTACTTTTCGCTTGCAAACCAAATTTCTGTATGGTATTAAGTTAACGTTAACTTAGATTTATTACACATATCGTCTTCTGAGGAATGGCTAAAAAGAGACAAACAACATTAACGGATATAGCGGCAAGAGTGGGCGTTGCTCCGATGACGGTTTCGCGTGTCATTAATCATAATGGATATGTTAGTGACGGAACGAGAGAGAAGGTGCTCGAGGCCGTAAAGGATCTGAACTACCGTCCAAACGGAGTTGCCCGCAATCTCAAACGGCAGCGGACTGAAACGGTTGGGTTGGTACTAGGCGATATTTCCAATCCGTATTCGGCTGAGATCGCCTCGGCCGTTCGTGACAGTCTTACGATCCGCGGCTATAACCTATTTATTTGTATTAGCGAGCATAGTGCACGAGAAGACATTTCGGCGTTTGAATCGCTGGCCGATCACAATGTTGACGGTATTATCGTCGCGACCCGCGCCAATAAGGAAGGTAATGAACGGCTCGCTCGGATCGCCGATAGCGATTTGCCCATCGTTGTCGTGGGGCGTGATTTTCATCATGACCAGGTCGATTATATCTCAGCAGATAACTTATCCGGAGGTTTCGAGGCGACTCAGCATTTGATCGACCTCCGTCATAAAAGGATCGGTTTTATCGGGGCGGCGTATGAAGATCGCCACACTCTGAAACGCCTGGAAGGTTACCTACGTGCATTGGACGCCCATGATATAGAGGTCGATCCGAGGTTGATCACCGGCAGAAAGGAATCGGCGTGGGATGTCCCGGGATACTCGACTGAGTCGATCGGATATGAAGGTATGAAGCGGTTTTTATCGCTTCCGAACCGACCGACCGCAGTATTTGCACGAAATGATTTTACAGCGGTGGGGGCGATGACGGCAGTAAAAGAAGCTGGGCTTTCGATTCCGCAAGATGTTGCGATCGTTGGGTTTGATGACACCGCACTTGCATTGCACACGATACCGCCGCTGACGACGGTTCGGCAGCCAATGAGGCTGCAAGGGCAACTTGCGGCGGAGATGCTTCTTCGACGAATCGACGATGATTCGTCGACTCGGGAAGAGCGGATACTTGATTGCGAACTAATAATCCGAGAATCCACAGTAGTTAAAAATTGAGCCAATATCGTTTCTGTTAAAGGTTTAAGTTTTTTATGACCTCATCTGGTATCGTTACCATCAAATCACAACAGTCCATGTCATCGCGGCTGGGGGTTGTAGGTTTATGCGTATGCGTAATAATAGTGCTGCAGAGTCTTGTTTTTCAGATACAGGCTCAAACTTCTAAGGATCAGATCGTTCCTTTCGCAGAATTGTTAAAGAAGTCGATCGATATTAGACAGGAACTCGTGGGTGTTCATCCCAGGTTATTTTTCACCTCCCAAGATATTCCTCGCTATCGGCAAAAAGCAAAGGGTTCTGGACGACAGCTCTGGATAAAAACTTTGGATGAGATCCAGACGCTCACCCGTGCCGTGCCGGACCCAAAAGACGAGGATCTTTACAAAAGCGGTCTCGACGATCGCAAGTCGGGATCGATCACACAATATTCGTTCGCGTTCCAAATCTCGCAAACCGCCTTTGCCTATGTCATGGAGCAGGACGAGCGTTATTTGACGGCCGCGAAAAAGTGGACGCTTGCGGCATGCGACATGCCGATCTGGGGCTATACCTATAACAAACCAAATGTTGATCTGCCGCCGGCTCACCTGCTGTATGCCGTCGCATATTCGTACGATCTGCTTTACGACAAATTTACGGCTGCAGAGCGTGAGATCATCCGAAATAAATTGGTCTCACAGGGCCGTTTAATGTACGACTATTTCAAATATAAGCCCGGCAAACGATACACATATACACAGAATCACACATGGATCCCAATGGCCGGCCTTGCGATCGCGGCCTATGTCCTAATGGACGAAGTTGAGGAAACCCGAAAGTGGGCCCAGCTTTCGCGTGCGGTCTACGACCGGACGATGCAGAGCTTTGGCACCGACGGCTATTTTTACGAAAGCTTTCATTATTTTGGTTTTGCGTTCCGATGGGCGATCCGATATTTCGA
>JBGTCS010000281.1:0-2580 GCA_041748715.1 Pyrinomonadaceae bacterium
GTGGCAGTTACGGTTCAGTGTCCGTATTGCATCGACGCTTTTACCAATTCGTGTTTGGAAAACGGGTCGAATATGGAACAGATGACCGAATCGATCCATCTCGCTTCGGCGATTCGCGGCGGTGCAAGCCTTATTCACGGCATCCAATCGCACAATTCTCATGATAAAGTTTCGATGTAATGTGCTCGTTTCGCCGTCAACGCGACAGAGGCCGTTATCGACTCAAGTTTTTTGTCCGAGTCATCTATGCAAGCAGGCGTCCAAATCTCAAGAAATATCCAGCGGGAACCTCCCCGTTCCACGGTCGGCTTTAATGAAAAGATCGGCTTGGTGGAATTGCGTTCCGAGGTGATCGACACGCTCCAGGTAAATGTCGGCAAGCTCTGTAACCAGGCTTGTAAACATTGCCACGTCGACGCTTCGCCGACACGGACCGAGATAATGCAACGAGACGTTGTTGACGCATGCCTCAAGACCCTCCGCGATTTTGGAATTCCAACTCTCGACATCACCGGCGGAGCTCCCGAACTAATTCCGGATTTCCGATATTTTGTCACCGAGGCCCGCAAGATCGGTGCAAAGGTGATCGTTCGCCATAATTTGACGGTGATGTTCGAGGCCGGACAGGAAGATCTACCGGAATTTTTTGCCGAAAACCGCGTTGAGGTCGTCTCATCACTGCCATATTTTATTGCCGCTCAAACCGATAGCCAACGCGGAACCGGAGTTTTTGACAAAAGTATCGATGCTCTAAAGCGACTGAATGCTCTCGGATACGGAATAGGTGAAGGATTGGTGCTCGACCTGGTTTACAATCCGGTCGGGGCGTTTTTGCCCCCGGAACAGCATGCTATCGAGGCCGATTTCAAACGTGAGCTGCTTGATCGGCACGGCGTTGTTTTTAATAACCTGTTTACTATCACAAACATGCCGATCGCGCGCTTTCTCGACTGGCTGCGGCGTTCGGGCAATTTTGAGAGTTATATGTCAAAGCTCGTCAACGCTTTCAACCCCGCGACCGTTTCGGGTTTGATGTGCCGCAATCTGATAAGCGTTGACTGGACAGGACGCTTGTTTGACTGCGATTTCAATCAGATGCTCGACCTGCCGGTCGACGGCGAATTGCCTCAGACAATATTCGATTTTGAATATTCCGGCCTTGCCGCGCGTCGGATCGAGACCGGCGATCATTGTTTCGGGTGCACGGCGGGTTCCGGGTCATCATGCGGCGGGGCAGTTTCAGTTTAGGAACCAAAGATGAAAATCGGGTCAATATTTCGTATGTTGGCGTTCCCATTGGCTGCGGGAGCGTTGGCCGCCGTATATGTACTAGAAAAAAAGAGGCCGCTTCGCCGGTCGGTAGAATCAAAACCGCTGCGGACCGGACGAAATTTAGTTTTGGCGATTGCCGCCGCCGGAACGGTTTATTTTTTGGAAAACCCGGTCGCAAAACGCGCCGCCGAACTGGTCGAGCAAAAGAGGCTAGGTCTGCTCAAGATTTTCCCGCTCCCAAAGTGGCTCGAAACGATCGTGGCGGTGATCCTACTCGATTACACATTGTACCTTTGGCATGTTCTGACGCATCGCGTCGGATTTTTGTGGCGGTTTCATGTCGTTCACCACATCGACGCCGATCTTGACGCATCGACAGCACTTCGATTTCATTTTGGTGAGATCGCGATCTCGGTTTTGTGGCGTGCGACCCAGGTGGTTGTCATCGGCGTTTCACCCGATGCATTAAAGCTCTGGCAAAAGATTTTGCTCCCGCTTGTTGTATTTCATCATTCAAATATTAAATTGCCGCGTTCGATCGAGCGTGTTCTAAGTAACTTGCTCATTACGCCGCGCCTTCACGGCATTCACCATTCGGTCGTGCAGGATCAAACGGACTCGAACTGGTCGAGCGGCCTCTCGGTCTGGGACCGGCTTCACGGCACGTTTCGCGACATCAACGAACACAAAGGTGTCGTAATCGGTGTCCCCGCGTTTCGACGGCAGAGTGATTTAGATTTAATCTCGCTTATCGAAATGCCATTCGCCGAACCGCGACCGAGTTGGGAACTGCCGCCAGCAAAGCAACGAGATGAGCGTTGATATCTCAATAATTATCCCGACGCTAAACGAGTCGTCCGAGATCGGGCGGACACTCGAACGGCTTGGAACTCTTTCGGGCTCATTCGAGATCATCGTTGCCGACGGCGGTAGTGATGACGAAACCTGCGAACTGGCTTCGAAATTTGGCGCCAAGGTCATTACCGCCGATCGTGGACGCGGCGCCCAACTTCACGCCGGAGCGCTCGCCGCGACGGGCAGCGTGTTGTGGTTTTTGCATGCCGATTCGATCCCGCCAATGGATGCTTTAACTCATATTCTGGAATCGCTTTCCGTCGATCGTGTAGTCGGTGGCAACTTCGTCCTCAAATTTGACGGTAGTTCCCGCGCTGCTGCGTTTATGAACCTTTTTTACGACAAGATCCGGCACATCGGCCTCATGTACGGAGATTCGGGCATTTTTGTGCGTAGTGATGTTTACCAGCAGATCGGCGGATTTAAGCCGCTGCCTCTTTTTGAGGATTTGGA
>JBGTCS010000282.1:0-8989 GCA_041748715.1 Pyrinomonadaceae bacterium
AACCCAAATTACGCATTAGGAATTTTGCCCGCGAATTACGCGAAAAGACGCGAAAAAGAAACCGGCTTTGCATAATTCACTTAGCAAAACTTCAGAAGAATTTCTTTTATTCGGGTTCATTCGCGTGATTCGCGGGCAAAAAGTTTCTATCACCTAATCTGGATTTAAAAACAAGATCGGCAGCCAGCGCAAAACACGCCGACCGCCGATAATTTTGTAATCGAGCAACAATTTCCGATCCTTAATGCTAATCGGCTACTTTTTGCTAAGGTTAGCGTGCCGGGGCCGCGGGCGCCGAGACATCTATCTTAACGTCTGTTTTATCCCCAGCCGTCTTCAGAATTCCACTGTAATACACCACGCCCACGATCATCGCTATGATGACAATAAACGCAACCGCCCAAACGGCATTACTGCCCGTGCTATTTTCTTCACTCATAATTATTCACTCCACTAATGATTTGAACTAACTAAATCCACGCTGAATAAAAGCATCTTAACAGAAAAACTAAAATCGGGCAGAGCGGTCAGTCGAGTTATACCCAGAAGGCACAAGCCCGGGCGTAGGCAAGGTCGAATCTCAGCCAATAAAACCAGTTTGCCCCCCGCTTTGCACGGGCTATCGCGTCCGGATCCGGACCGAGCTCAACATTGTCATATTCGCCCGTCACGGGCCTTTTTTCTTCGAGTCCCAGGAGATTGCTCATATCTATAGTTCCTTTTTTGCTAAATACGAGGATTTCCAGGAATGCAGGGTCGTCGGGAGACTCCTCGGTTATGATTTTTTGATAATGTAGCACGACTTATTTATTTAGCAAAGCGAGGCCACTTAGCCGGTCGCACGCCAACTTGGAATGTCGGGTCTGAAACGTCGCGGCAATTATCACACACACCGCTTATCCAATCCCGGCATCAGCTCGATTGGCGAGAAAGGACTAATTTGTTATCTTGGAAATATGGATAATTCAAGCGGAATCTCTAA
Source organism: Pyrinomonadaceae bacterium (assembly GCA_041748715.1). GTDB lineage: Bacteria > Acidobacteriota > Blastocatellia > Pyrinomonadales > Pyrinomonadaceae > OLB17. Next base: position 983 of record JBGTCS010000282.1, read on the forward strand.
AATGGCCGGGCGGGTTGGATCGCTGCTCGTTGCGTTGGGCGTGGCAGCGTTTTTCATTGGGATCTTTGGCGGGCCGCGGTCCTTTGCTTTCGTGGGGTTAGCGATGATGGCGGCGGCATTGGTCGGGTTTTTTGTCGAAGAGCAGATCAATCGACGAGCCTATACTTAACATCGCTCGGCACGGATGTCGGGACATCTTCGACTCCTTTATCGGGTACATAACTCTTTTTTCCAGAATACTTGCGCTTTGATATAAGCGAGATACCGCTGCATAAGGTTTGAGTTTGTGCGGCTGGCGTCGCAAGGCTTTTCGATGAATCAACTCCGTAAACGCTGCAATTGATGTCAATGACTCCCGAGTTTATATCCCTCAAAAACGATCCCGACATGGAATCCGAACCCGGCCCTGGTGGGACACTGATTTTTCGTGACGGCGGACAATATTGCGTAGTTGGCCCAGATTTCGTCAGTGTCGAAGAGAGCGGTTGCCTTGCTTTCGGAACGACAAAGGCACAGGCTATTGCCAACTACGCGATCAAGTTAAACCCTTAAATAAACATGTTCAATCGCGCCGGACCGATTGCTTTCGGGCTGGCGTATTTAACAGTTCTGTTGTGCCTTCCGTAACGCTCGGGATAAAGTCGTCCTCGCCCACCGGGAGGAGTTTGTTTGTCGTATCGGCACGAGCCAGTGTGTCCGGTTGCGGAGATGGGCTGACTTTTTGTTTTCGAGGACGCGACCTCCGCAAATACGGCATAGCAGCCATAAAGAACATTCCAGCCAGAGCGATAAACACACCTATCAGCGTAATCAGTTCGCTGGCCAAAGCCTTTTTGCCAAGGATACCGATTACGACACCGATAAATATGACAGCTAGAGTAAGGACGGCCCGCCGATTGCCGTCCATCGGCTTGTCAGCAAGCAAACTGTGACCGCAGGAACGGCAAAATTGCTGATCTGCGACTATCGATGTTCCGCAACTCGGACAATTCATTTTTTTTCCTTAAACTCTGCCTCGAATATTCATGTCATACGATATCACAGCGGCATCGGTTCCTGATTACACAGTCCGGCACGGCTTAAAAGGTGAAAAATCGGCAGCCTTCCCGCTGCGCGGTGCGAAACGGAAAGCCATGCTTTCCAATAACATAATGTTTTTCGGTCGCAGCCGAAGAGTTTTAGCACGATTCTGGGTCCGAGGAACGAGTGCCGGAGAGAGCCCTTGACGCAAAGGCCACTGTAAACAAAGTGAAAGTGGCAACCGGCCCCCAGGCGAATTCGTTATAGATGTCCGTAACGGCGCCAAAAATAGCGACCATCGCGGCTAAGCCATTGAGTGTGGCCAGGCCGATAACGATCGCATCACGCGATGCCGACGGCTCGGCGTTGCGAGCTTTCCAACATATAACTGCGATCCCGCCAAACAATGCGCCGACCAAGCGCATGAGAAAACTGGCCTGCGGATTTACCGCTGCTCCATAGAGCGTGATCCAGACCGAAGGGAAAAGCCCCAAGCCCAAACAATATATGAACGCAACGACAGCGTACGTGGACATTAGCGAATTGATCTTCATTGGATGTCTCCTTAAGGGGTTGAACTTTGGCCGAATCGGTTAGCAGAATTCGGCCTTATGCCGGGCACTGATGGGTTTTGAACCTCAGGTATTAATCAGGCGGGCAACGCTGACCTAAGGCAATTTCAGGATAGCATTCGGGTCTAAATTGCGGCAATAAAAATTTTGTTCGGTGAATTCCCGCAAACCGGAGGTCAATACTCCGATCTTGATCTTGCGAATGGCGAGTTAGCTTTGCATAGCCACGCTAGACGAAACAATAAGTTTTTGCGAGAAAGGGGAAACTGAATGCGCCGATGATGCAAGTCGTTGACTACGCATATGTTGTCCGGTATGCGGACTAATCGATCACGAAATCCAAATGACCGGAGGACTGCACGTTCGGATTCAGGATTTTGTGACTCAGGTCTTCGACCGTAATTAGAATTGTTCGTTAGGCTATAGATGGCCGCATATTGTCTGAGCGACAATGCGCCCGAGGCATTTCCGCCCACATCTCGCAAGCAATTAGGAGGAGTTTTGAAAAAGGTAATATCGATACGTTTGACATTGATTACGTTCGCGTCAGTCGTACCATCGACGCCGATGTCTGTGGCTGCCGCTTCACCGTTTACGGCAGAAACTACGGTCGCACTTGCCGAATATGCCCCATGCCCGCGAGGCACCTACCGCGTTCGGCGCAATACAGGAACAAAGAAAAGCTGTTTAATTCTCTGATCGCCGGCGGCATCGGTGCTGCGATCGGCCGTGGTGAAGGCGGCTGCTGCGGCGCTCCGGTGAGTTTAGGCTCCGGTGCGGGCGGCTATCTCATCTATCGATACGTTAGGGAACGCCGCGCCCGTTGCGTAGTACGTTATGTCCAGGGTATTAGGAGAGTAGTATTACCGAAAAGTTCTGGAAATGCCTCGTCCGAGAAGACGGTTGTATTCGTCACTCACTACTTTGTAACATTCGCAGACGACTCGTTCGAGTCCTTGCCGGTCGGTTACCGTTATCGTCCCGCGTACATTAGTGATCAGGCTTTGCTTTGCCAATTTTTGTGCGGCGAGAGTAATACCTTCGCGACGCACTCCGAGCATATTGGAAATAAGGTCGTGAGTCATGACCAACTTGTCCGATTGTAGCCGGTCGTGGCTGAGCAGCAGCCAGCGGCAAAGCTGTTCTTCGACGGAATGAAGACGATTGCATACGGCGGTCTGCGAGATTTGAGTCAATAACGCCTGGGTGAAGCGGAGCAACATATTGTGAAACACACCGCCCAGTGCAAATTCGGCTTTCAGATCCTTTGCCTTCATTTTAAAGGCTAGTCCGGCGGCCTGAACTACCGCCCGGTTCGGTGTCGTGTCGCCGCCCATAAAAAGGGCAATTCCAACGATCCCGTCGTTTCCAATGACACCGATCTCGGCGGTCGAGCCATTCTCCATTACATATAGCAATGAGACGATAGACGTTGTGGGAAAATAAGCATGTTCCATTTTGTTGCCGGACTCGTACAACACTTTGCCCAGCTTTAATGGGATCGGCTCCAATTTTGGCAGTATTCTTTCAAGTTCCTCTTTGGGCAGAGATGCAAGCAAATAATTTTTCAAGGGATCGTTTTGTTCGGCGGACACGGCAATGTACCTCTCCTCATATTTGAGTAAAATTTGGACGATAAAGAACAACCAAAATCACCCATCGAACAAAAAATATTCTATTGGTGTTATACCGCACATAGTAAGACATAATCAAATAAGAGCTATTACGACGAAGTCGATAACTAGAAAAAACCCTAGAATCAATCGAAACTCAAGGTTTTGTTGATCTTTTCGCTATTGTTGTGCTTCATCCATTCTTTTTTTCAATTCAAAACGTCTAAATCCTGAAAATACCGTAAGGTGCGAGAGAGCACCGACACAAACTTTCTATTCTGGTTAAATTAAAGACAAGTCTTAATCAGTTGGACGAAACGTGAGTGCCATTTCAACTCGCATTCAAGAAATAAAGCTTCTGTGTTACCCGATTTCTTTGTGGTTGAGGCTCTTCTGAGAATGGTCAATCCCAATTGATTGCCATCATCATTTTAGATGGCGGCTAATCCGAGACCCGGCTGCCATTTCTATTGTTTCTTGTGATAAATGACTGAGAGCGGAGTGAATCGATATGAGCGAACTAAATCCTATTTTATGCGGTATCCCCGGATGCAGTATGCTGGCACGGGATGCAGCGATCCTGGGCTCGCAGCATTTTTGCCTCGTTCCTGCAATGAATGGCCTCGCGGATCCTTTGCCATTACTGAGATATAACCTTTGCGTGCGTCATATCGATGATGTTCGCCATAACTTTATCGAGGTTCAACACGAGTTCCTCGTTCCGGATGTTAGAAGTGCTGAGGTATTTATATGAAATTGTTCCAATTTTCGCTGTATTACTTGAAGTTACAGTTGGGAGTGATCTTCGGCTTTCAACACACATCTTATCCACTCGGAATAAATTGGCGGTGGCGATTTTGGCAGCAAAGAAACAGAACAACTCACAATCGTCGATCTTATTAGAGGAGTATTGGATATGACAGCCGCAACACAATTTATTGCAAAAACCTATCAGCGGCCCTACCGGGAGGTCAAGAGAGTTGCGACGGCGGTGTATGACTCTGCGAATCGAGATCATGACTATATTTTGGAGCTCGCGAAAAAATTTACTCATTCGCCCGACGAGGCGAGAGCCGCAGTTCTGGAAATGAAGGCTGATATTCAGCGGTGTGGGGAACGGGGCGAGAGCATTGCGCCAAATGAAGATGGTGTGACCGTACTGATCGCATGGCGGCGATTGTTAAAATTTTTGCACTAGCAAAACAGGATCTATTGTGATGAATAGATGAACAAGGGGTGGGGCGGACCGTGGCTCGAATTTCGAGATCATGTCCGCCCCAAAAACTGATCTCTCATACGATCAAGACGCTAAAGGTATCCGATGATAAGTTCATTTGATAACATCCGCGACAATCTGCCCAGTTTTTTTTCCAATAGTCGGAGCAGTAGCGGTCCTGGTCATCCAGAGGCGGCCGACGTGACGCGGACTGCGCCGTTAAGTTATTGACGGAAGCCGAAAAATTATGAAAGAACGTGTGATCAAAATTATTAAGCGAATAGACGTCGCGGATAACGCATGGATTGCGGCCAAAGACAGACCGGCCAATACAGATCAAAAGACCGTTAATGCGGTTAGTCGATGGATCTTTGAGCGAGAGGAAAATAGAGATGAGGAGAAGGTCTTTTCGGAGGACAAGATTTTATCGTGGGGGCTTTTACCCAATAATTTTGAAAAGACTACAGGGTAAGCGGGTCCGTTAGCGTGCCGCAGGCCCAAGCCAGATGAGCGGGTCAGGGCAAAATAAGGTAAAGGCATCGGACAGGATTAAAAAAACAAAAATCATGAAAACAAAAACATATTTACTAATTTCGGTCTTAACTTTAGCGGTGCTTTTGGGAAACTCGGTTGAAATTGAGGCGCAGAACAAAATGGACAAAATGAAAGACAAGCCGATGGACATGGCGATGATGATGTCGTCGCCCCATCACATGCTGATGATGGCTCACCAGAAAAGCATGGCCGAGTTTGCACGGGCGCTTCACGACCAGGCGATGATGCCTAAAGCTTTGGACGTTGAGTTCGCACGCGCCGCCGTTGCCGAGCTGCGACATGACCTCGACGCGATGGATGCCATTCACCAAAAACAGATGGCTTCGATGAGCGATGAGATGAAAGCAAAGATGAAGTCGAACATGGACAAAATGGAAATGGGCCACGCGAAAACCAAAGAAAATGTCGTGCAGCTAGAGGCTGAGGTCCGCTCCAATCAGCCGGACGCAAAGCATGTGGCGGCGCATGCAGACGCACTGCTCAAACATTTCCAAATGATGTCGAAGATGCAGGGCGAAAAAAAGGCGGCTCATAAAAAGTGATAATGACGATGTAAGGCTTCAAACCGACTGGGTATCGCCGCCGGGCACGATTAAATACCCGTCCGGAGTCGACTCTCAGGGAACAAATTATGGATAATGTGGCAAAAACTAAAGACGAGAAGCGAGCTGAAAAAAATAAGCAGCCAGATTCTGATGAACAGCCGGAGCCTTCACTCGCGGAACAGGTCAGACGAGAATTCGAGTATGCCGAAGATCGCGGGGAACCCGTGCGGGAACAAATCGAAAACGAGTTGAGCGAACAGAAGTATATGCTGCCATCGACCGAGAACAGTAAGGAAGATGCGGCTTTCAATAATATTAACCCCGATCAAAAGGGACTGGCGTTCGGCGTGGCAAATCAAAGAAATGAGCCGCTGGATATTCTCGAGAAGGTTGAAGACCGTGACGATGACCGCTGGGCATTAAATCCGGCATCGGCAGAAACTGATAGACAAAAACCGATTGACAAGTAACCTCCAGCATTTGAATAAGATACCAAGAAATAAATCTAAAATATTATGAGCAACAAGATTAACGTCAATCCAGATCATTACAAAACGGCCGGCCGCGAACGTCCCGGTCAGGACGTTGTGCAGGAGATCCAAAAACAGAAATACACTGAGGCAAAGGCCGAGGAAGAGGCACGGGAGTATGGCAATGGCTCGAAATTCATTCCCGGCGAAGCCCAGACATCGGTCACACCGGCTGCGGCTGAAGCGGATCACGAACTGGGCAGTAGGCAGGCCGATCAGGATAGTAAAAATTGAGGTATTTACATGAGTATACAGAAATCAAATGCGCGGGGAGAAAAATCCTCGGTGGACAAGGCTGAGTCGACACGATACGGCTTCGAGCCCATACCCGCGACCGCCGAGGTCGATGGTGCCTCAGGCGGAAACGAGCCGACAGGACGAGCCGCAGTCGAGGTGATGGACCAATACACGGAAGCTGCGATGGAGGATAAACCAAATAGATTTGAGAAAATCACTCCGTCCGCAGAACAATCCGAAAAATAAGTAAGAGATTCTTACAAAGCACAGAAAAGAATTATGAACGAAGAACTATTGAGAAAACTGGCGAAATTTCCGCCGACTGAAATGCCCGTTTTGAGCGTCTATCTTGACATGCGGCCGCAAGCGACCGGACGAAATCCGGGAGTCAGGTCGGGTGAGATCGTCCTAAAGGACCGCCTGCATGAAATTGAAAAAACTTACTTGCCGCGCGGAGCGGATCTGGATTCGTTCCGTTCCGACTGCGAAAAGATCAATGCATTTATCAAAGACGAAATGTCGCCCGCAACCAGCGGGCTGGTCATCTTTGCATGCGCGGCGAATGGCCTTTGGGAAACCCTCGAGGTCGGAGCTGAATTGGAGAACGAGGTTGCGGTCGGAGCGATGCCGGCACTTTATCAATTTGCTAAACTGCTTGACGATCACGAAACCGCCGTCGTCGCGGTTGTGGATACGAATACCGGACGCTTCTTTGTTACCAATTTCGGAAAGCTCAAGGAGACCGGAGGTCCTAACGATCCGGACAACGAGGCTTACGGCAAAACCAAAGGCGGGGGTATGAGCCAGGCCAGATATCAGCGGATTGTTGATAACACGCGCGAATCTTTCTCAAAAGAAGTCGCCGCTGACCTCGATGACCTGATCAAAAAGGTGGACGCAAAAAACCTGGTGATCGCGGGCGACGAGATCGCAATGACACTGTTGCAAAATAATCTTTCGCCGGCCGCCAAAGAGATTTTGTATCCTGAGATACTGCGGATCGACGAAAAGACTCCGCGTTTGGATATTAAAGAACGTCTGGTTGATATCCTCGCTGACATAGAAAAAGAAAATGCGCTCTCGCAGGTGGAAAGACTGATCGCCGCGATGCGGGCTGATGGGCTGGGAACTGCAGGATTGAGTGCGACGACTGAGGCTCTCAAGAATGGCCAGGTGGAAACGCTACTCCTCGATCCGAACACCGATGCTTTTCCGGACGATGTGCGTAACGAGTTGATCCGGCTTGCCGCGACCACCGGTGCAAACGTAGAAATGGTTGAAGGGTATGAAAAATTTGCAGCTATGGAGGGCGTTGGCGGCCTGCTTCGTTACAAGTTGGATGGTGAGCATACTGCAAACTATAGTTGGGAGAGTAAAAAGTCGTTGATAAATCCTCCAAAGGGGGCCGAGGCCGCCGGTTCGGCCGGAAATAGTTAAACTCAAATTAGACCGGAGTGATTCGCCCAAGAACATTTATTTCAATTCATACCCTAAATGCGGCTGCGGGCCTACCACAACAAACGGCACGTTATCTGTGCCCGAACGTGATACTGATTTCTCCCAGGTGTTGCTCACTTAAACCCAGATTAGGCGATAGAAACTTTTTGCCCGCGAATCACGCGAATGAACCCGAATAAAAGAAATTCTTCTGAAGTTTTGCTAAGTGAATTGTGCAAAGCCGGTTTCTTTTTCGCGTCTTTTCGCGTAATTCGCGGGCAA
>JBGTCS010000283.1:0-3971 GCA_041748715.1 Pyrinomonadaceae bacterium
TCCTTAAATTCACTCGCGGTTCCGCGAAATTCGGACATGATTTTCCCCGCCTTTCGAGCGATCTCAGGCAGCTTGCGCGGCCCCAAAAACATAAGGGCCACTATGCCGATCAGGATCATTTCCGAAGTTCCGATAGATTCAAGGATAAATAAAAACACTTAACTTACCTCGATATAGATTTTGCTGCCGGCTAAAACTCTGCCAATAACAACCGCATTTTCGACTTCGCCGAGAAAGGTCGCGGCGCTGGATTCCGGCAAACTGATCAGCAAGCCGCCAGCAGTTTGCGGATCGAACATTGCACTCTGCATCTCTTTTGAAACCGCAGGTCCCATCTTGACGGTTTCGCCGACATAGACACGATTATTCTTATCACCACGGGTCAGCATACCCTGCGATATCAATTCCAAAACATCCGGTAAAAGCGGCACCGATGCGGAGGCGATCTCAAGCGTGACATCGCTCGCCTTTGCCAGTTCGAAAGCGTGGCCGAGTAAACCAAATCCCGTGACATCCGTGCAGGCGTTGGCGCCAACTTTCTGCATCGCCGTCGAAGCCTTAGCAGCCGACGTCGTCATTGCACGGATAGCCGCCGCCTCGGTCTCTTTGCTGGCTTTGCCACGTTTAATCGCCGTATTGATCGCTCCGGTGCCTATCGGTTTTGTCAGGATTAATACGTCGCCAACTTTAGCTCCCGCATTTGTCACGACGCGGTCCGGATGAATAATTCCAGTTACAGCATATCCAAACTTCATCTCTTTGTCGTCAACCGAATGTCCGCCAATTACTACGACTCCGGCCGCGTTCATCGCCTTTTGCCCGCCCGCAAGTATTTGTCCGAGAATGTCCCAATCGCCTGATTGCGGATAACATACGATTGATAGAGCCGAAAGGGGCTTTCCGCCCATCGCATACACATCATTCAACGAATTTATCGCGGCAATTTGACCGTAGGTTTCAGGGTCATCGGCTACAGGAGTAAAAAAATCTAGAGTTTGGACCAGCGCCGTGTCGTCTGAAAGGCGAAAAACACCCGCATCGTCCGCGTGTTCAAATCCGACAATCACATTTTCGTTATTCTGTTTCGGAAGTTTGCTCAAAACTTGAGCAAGGTCGCCGGGGGCGAGTTTTGCCACTCAACCCGCGCAGTCGACCATTTCCGTCAAACGCTTCTGCATTCCACTAACTCCTTTTATTTCTTCACGATAGCCTGATATATCCGATCAAGATCGTCCGTGCTGTAAAATTCGATCTCAATTTTTCCGCCGACACCTTTTTTGCCCTGCAAAATTTTAACATTTGTATTGAGAGTCCTCATCAGTTTGGTCTCAGCCGCCTTTACGTTCGCATCCACGCTCCGCTCCTGTTTACCTGAGGCCTTTTCTGTGGACGGCCCGGCTGAAATTCGCTTGACCGCTTTTTCCGTCTCCCTGACCGACCAGCCGTTGTCGATCGCCGAATTGGCGACTATTCGCTGTGTTTTGGGATCGTCAGACATAAGCAATGCACGGCCATGACCGGCTGTGAGTTGCCCTTCCTCGATTATCCGTTGTATTTCGCCCGGTAACCGCAGGAGACGCAGAAATGTCGTGATCACCGATCGTTCTTTACCTACCTGTTCGGCGACCATTTCCTGCGTAAGTCCAATTGTATCAATAAGTTTGCGGTATGCCTTTGCTTCCTCGATAGGATTTAATTCCTGTCGCTGAATATTTTCGATAAGTGCGAGTTCAAGCAGTTTTTCATCCGAAACCTCTCTGACAACCGCAGGAATACGTCGCAGTTCGGCTCGTTGTGACGCGCGCCAGCGACGCTCGCCGGCCACGATCTGATAACGAGAGCCTAATTTGCGGACTACTATCGGTTGGACGACTCCGTTAGAGCGGATCGACTGGGCAAGCTCTTCGAGATTGGCTTCGGCGAAACGCGTTCGCGGTTGTTCCGGATTCGGATCGATCAGGTCAATGTCGATCTCAAGCGATGACGCTTCATCGACGTTTGGAGCCGTTTCGTCACCCAATAAAGCACTTAATCCTCGTCCGAGCGTTTGTCTAGGCATTACTTATGATCTCCTTTGCAAGCTGTTCATAGCTCACCGACCCTCTGGATCGTGGGTCGTAAAGCATTATCGGCTTTCCAAAACTTGGAGCCTCAGCCAAACGCACATTTCGGGGAATAACCGTCTTCATCACCTGTGCGCCGTAAAAATCCCTCAGATCCTTTGCCACGGCAGCCGACAGGTTTGTTCTTTCATCATACATGGTCAGCAAAAGCCCTTCGATTGTCAGAGACGGGTTCAACTCCCTTCGAAGGCGTGCTAACGTGTCGAATAATTCAGTGACACCCTCAAGAGCATAATATTCGCATTGGATCGGCACCAAAAGTGAGTCCGCTGCGGTTAATCCGTTTACCGTCAACACCCCTAGGGACGGGGGACAATCGATTATTAGGTAATGAAAATAGTCCTTTACGCTGGCGAGCACTTCTTTCAAAGCGTAGCTGCGGTTGGCCCGTTCGACAAGTTCCACTTCGGCGCCGGCCAGGTTTTTGTCCGAAGGCAGCACCCATAACGTCGCTAATTCCGTCGGAAGCACCATTTCGCGTGGAGAATCGCCCGACACCAACGCATTATATAGAGTTTTGCGTGAATTACTGCGTAAGATTCCCGCACCGGAGGTCGCGTTGGCTTGGGGATCGGCGTCAATAAGCAAGACCTTCTTGCCCTGAGCAGCTAAGGCGGCCGAAAGATTTACCGCCGTAGTTGTTTTACCAACACCGCCTTTTTGATTTGCTACCGCAATGATCTTACCCATTCTATTATCAGAACCCGACGTTTTAAGTTAGCACACAGTTATCGTTAATTCGAGCCAGTCTAAATGTGGCACGTACCACAACTCATCACTCGAGTAATGTGGTACGTGCCACAATTGACAAACTATTTAATTTTGACCGGAATTTGCCGCCGCGCCAGCCGTTAAATGGACTAGTACCGAGGATAGGGCCGCGGGAGTCAAACCGGCGATCGAACGGACCTGGGCAAAATTTCGCGGCCTCGCCCGCTCGAGACGCTCCACCATCTCATTTGAAAGACCGCCGATCGTTCCAAATTGAAAACCGTCTGGAACCTTCAACCCGTCATGGTGATTAACACGTTCGGTAGCTATCTTTTGTTTTTCGATATATCCGCTGTAAAGAGAATCAGCCAAAGCTGTTTCCAGATCGGTAGTTCGAATTTCTGAACGGAGCTCATCCGGAAGCAATCGGTGGATCAATTCGGGCCCAACTCCCTGACGCATCGCAAGTTGAGAAAGTGTAATGGCGTCCCCAAGATCAGCCCCTAATACTTGCGAAATACTGGCATATTCTACCGATGAACGCTTAAAACGCGTGTGATCCAGAATATTTCTAAGGTTTGCAAGGCGATCTCGTTTTGCATTAAACCTCTCCCAGTCGACATCGCCAACCAAACCCGCTTCCCTGCCAATCGGTGAAAGACGCTCGTCCGCGTTATCGTGACGCAGAGTAAGCCGAGCCTCCGCCCGGGACGTGAACAACCTGTAGGGCTCATCGACGCCATGCCGGATCAAATCGTCGGTCAAAACGCCGATATATGCCTCATCTCGCTGTAAAATCAGCGATTTACGCCCCTGGACCAAAAATGATGCGTTCACGCCGGCCATCAAACCCTGGCATGCTGCTTCCTCATAACCCGTGGTGCCATTTATCTGACCCGCAAGAAAAAGCCCGTTCATTCGGGTCGATTCCATTGTCGGCTTCATTTCTCTCGGATCGACAAAATCATACTCGATCGCATAACCGGGCCGAATGATCTGTACCTTTTCAAAGCCATCAACCATTCTCAATAGCTCAAGCTGGAGTTCAGACGGCAGCGAGGTCGAAAATCCGTTCAAATAGACTTCATTTGTATTACGGCCTTCAGGTTCAAGAAAAAGCTGATGCCGATCTTTGTC